>JAQUGU010000264.1 GCA_028683995.1 Syntrophomonadaceae bacterium
ATAAACGGCAGGCCGCCTGTTTCCTGGCCGAACACCTGCTTATTAGCGGTAAAGAAAAAGTAGCGGTAGTTACCTTTCAGGAACGCAGCAGCGAAGTGGTAGTACCTTTTACCCGTAACCAGCGGGTATTAAGTAAAGGTCTATCTACCATTAGCCCGGCCGGTTTGACTCCGATGGCCAATGGTATTATGACCGCAGTCGATCTTATCAAGAATAACCGGGTGAAAAATCCCCTGTTGGTCTTGATAACAGATGGAATACCCAACACCCCTCTCTGGACCCTGGATGCCAAGGCTGACGCTTTGGAAGCTGCCACCCATATTAAGGAGAACAAGATTCGCCTGATATGTATAGGAGTAGAGTCCAATCGCAGCTTCCTGGAAAAACTGTCAGAGCGAGCCGATGGAGCACTGTATCTGGTGGATGACCTGAATAAAGATAACCTGATTAATATTGTTCGTCATGAGAAAAAGAATATGATGGAGACCCATAAACATATGGCTTAAGAATTGTAATTGTGGATATAAATAACTCCTCCTTCATAAATGAGCACCATCTGGTGCTCTCTTTTTTGGTAAATGGACTTTTCTGGTATATTTTTGGGACCAGCCTCGTAATCATTTAAGAGGAAAAAAAGGGAGGCTGGCACTATGAGTAAAAAGGCGGCAAGTATTCTGGCGGTAATTCTACTGGCCATTTGTCTGATTAGCGGAGGTTGCTCAGTACCTTCGGATAAGAGGGTGGATATAAATAGCTGGAAAGATTTACTCAGCCTATCACCGGAGAAATCCAAAACTATACCCCCGAACGGGTCGGAAAAAGAAGTAACGCCAGAGCAAAACCCTGAAGCAGGCCAGGAACTAATAGAAGTTAAACTCTATTTTGTTGGGCCAGATGGCAGAAGCCTGGTTATGGAAAAAAGAAGTATTGCCAAAACTGAAAGTATGGCCCGCAATGCCCTCCAGGAACTTATAAAGGGTCCGGCTGAAAATGAGAACCTGGCAGTAATTCCTGAAGGCACTCGCTTACGGGATATTAATCTCAAGCCCGACGGCTTATGTATTGTGGATCTGAGCTCACAAGCCCAACAGGCTGGTAGTGCAGAGCAGGAAAAGCTGATGGTTTATGCTATTGCCAATACTCTGGGACAATTTCCCACGATAAAGGATGTAACCTTTAGGATTGACGGTCAAAGGGTTGAGACTATCGCCGGATTTGTAGAACTATCCAACTCAATTAAGCCTGATTACAGTATCTAGATTAAAACGGTGAGGGGTAAGGAGTGAGGTTTTAATTCATTCCGCACGCCTTACCCCTCTTTCGCTAAAGCCGATGGGGATGGTCCCTTTTGGTTAGCTATGCTACGTTATTGATTGTTCGCAAGCTGCCAGGTGCAGGTTTGGAACCTAAACCTGCACCTCTAAAATCTCTCCCGAAAAGAAATATACTATTACGCCTTCTACTTAGAACCCCGCTATGGAGTTGGATTCATACTTTTTAGGGGCAAACATAGAATATATTCGTTAAAAGTGATAAATTATTTAAGAAGTAACTCTTAAAAAGAGATTCTGGTTTTGGAAGAGGCGGTGCTGGCTGAAAGGCGGGTGCCGGGTCTTTAAAGAAGGAGTGTTATAGTTGGGGGATAATAGACCCATTGGCATATTTGATTCTGGAGTAGGGGGACTAACTGTTGTTAAATCCCTGTTAGAGAAACTTCCCCAGGAAAGCTTTATATATTTTGGCGATACTGCTCATGTACCCTATGGCAGCAAAAGCGAGCAGGAGCTTATGCGTTATGCTCGAGAGATAATAGCTTTTTTACTGGACCAGGATGTTAAGGCCATAATAGTTGCCTGTGGCACCCATTCCTCTATTACTCTACCCCGCATTTCGGAGCAGTATGATATTCCTTTACTGGGGGTGGTTAAAGCTGCCGCCAGTTGTGCTGTTAAAACAACCCATAATGGAAAAATAGGTGTTGTCGCTACCCGGGCAACCGTAAACAGCCGCGCCTATACCGGTGAGATTCAGAGACTAGATTCGAGTCTTAAGGTTTATGAAACGGCCTGTCCTCAATTTGTCCCCCTGGTAGAGGCGGGAAAACTTGAGGAAGAAGAGACCAGGGAGGCGGTTAGCGAATACCTGCAACCACTGCTGGACCTGGGAATTGATAGCCTGGTTCTGGGCTGTACTCATTATCCCTTTCTGACCAAAGTCATAAGCGACTTTACCGGGGAGGGGATTGAGGTGATAGACCCCTCCTGTAAAACGGTTGACCAGGCGATAGACATTTTCTCCCGGCAGGACCTATTTAATCAACAGGACCAGGCATGCTTCAGAAAATTCTATGTCAGCGGCAATGATGAATCATTCTATAATGTAGGTCGCCTGCTGATAGGAGATACCATAAAAGAAGTGCATAAAGTTAGAATTAGTAAGGCGTGAGGCGTAAGGGGTAAGGCGTGAGGCGTAAGGCACGTTAGTGTAGGGGCAGACCCATGTGTCTGCCCGGCCGACCACTGAACCCCGGGGATTTTTATCTGACCGGTCGTAGAGATGCAAACCCAGGGCGAACACATGGGTTCGCCCCTACAGGTTAAGTGCCTCCCGG
>JAQUGU010000265.1 GCA_028683995.1 Syntrophomonadaceae bacterium
TGCCGGGCTGTTATTGGCACTATCAATAAATATACACGCTAACATTAGTGAGGGGCGAGTATTGTAGGGGCAGACCCATGTGTCTGCCGGCGGGGGGGATCTTACCGGCTAATGTTCTGCTTACCCGCGGGCGAACACATGGGTTCGCCCCTACAATCCCGTGGGCGAACACATGGGTTCGCCCCTACAGATTTCGCTTAACTTGAAAATAATAGCCGTACTGTTTCCATACGGGATATAGGGTAAAAAAATAGTCTAGCCCGGCCTCCTGTTTAAGGGAAACCGGGCTAACCAGGATATTGGAGTTAGATGCTGATATTTGCTGAATACCAGACATTGTCTATATTGATTAGGAAAATATGTTCACCAGTAATCTGATCATTAGTCTTAAACCACAGATTGGTGTCGGTATTGGCAGTAAGCTCGGCTACTTCTCCGTTTGGTTTTATTTGATACATACAGGTGAAACTGGACAGGTCGAGATCCCCAAGTTTGTATTCGGTATAACTATTGCTGTCGTGTTCTCCGCTTCTCCCGGTGGCAGTAGCTGCCACTTCAACCGGAGCAACCCAATCTAGAACAGCTTCATAACTGTTATCGTCTTTATCTACAACCTTCAGGGTGTATTTGCCGGATTCACGCTGTGCATTAAACCATAGGGTCTTATCGGTATTAGGGGTAAGTTCTACCGGGTCTTCACCCTCTTTTTGCATAGTTATGGATTTTACATTGTCCTGGGCCAGGCTGAACTGTTGACCATCTACTACAAATTTATATTCCTGATAGACTTTACCATCATGTACACCTATCTTGCTGGTAGTTTCAAAGGTACCATCGATATCCTGGGGAGTTTCATCTTCAGGTTCCTCCTCAGGCTCATCCTTATCCAACAGCTTTTGCAGTATAGCAGCCATCTCTGCCCTGGTTATGGAACTGTTAGGGTTAAAGTTGCCGTTAGGATGCCCGCAAATTATGCCCTCCTTATAGAGAGCCAGAATGTATCCGACATCTTCCTGCGAAATCAGGATACCATCTTTAAAAGGCATATTACTGGTATCTACCGGTTCCAGGCCCAGAGCTTTGGCAATCATAACTGCGGTCTGGGCACGGGATGCCTGTACGGCAGAGTGGAAACGATTCAGCTTGATGATGCCCTTTTTAGCAGCTTTGTCAGCATCTGCTCTTACCCATGCCGGAATGTCAGCTACTTTACTCTGGTCTTCGTTCTCTACTTTTTCATCTTCGTTCTCTGCTGCATCTTCTTTTATGGTAATGCCGGCTTCTTCGGCAGCGATACGCATTACCAGGGACAAGGCTTCAGCCTGGGTAAGTTTCTGATCAGGTTTGAAACTACCGTCGGGATATCCGGTCAAAAGCCCAATTGCAGCCATCTCTTCAATGCACTGAGCTGCCCAGTGCTGATAAGTGTCGCGAAAACGTTTCACTTTAACCTTTTCAGGTTTTTCGTTAGTAACCCGGTATTGCTCCTGCAATGATTTTTTGATTACCTTTTCAATCTGGTTTGAGTTTTTCAACTCTTTCTTTTGCTGCCCGGGGGGTACCACCTTTTTGGTTTCTACTACCTTTTTGCCACTACTGTTGGGCCAGACTTTGCCATTACCGGGATCCGCCAATGCAGTAGTGGTAAATACCGCTACCAGCAGCAAAGCCAAAACCAGGGTTAAGGTTTTCTTCATAATCTTTCCTCCTTTATTTGTTTTCACTTATATATACGTAGGAGGTGGCCAGAAAATGGGGTCAGGCCGCTGACTTTTAGTTTAGCGGCCTGACCCTTTCGTTATTTTACATTCAATTACATGATTTTGGCTAATAATCCCTTAAGCTGGGGAGTGCCTATTTCCTCCAGTTCATAGCCTACTCTTACCGCAGGTTTGTCAATGGTCATTACCCGGCGCAGGTCAATGGGGGTTCCAATGACTACTATTTCTGCCGGTGAAGTGTTAATAGTCTGTTCCAGTTCCTGTATCTGGGTCTTGCCGTAGCCCATGGCTGGAAGTAATCGAGACAGGTGATTGTATTTGGCAAAGGTCTTTTGGATACTGCCTACGGCATAAGGCCGGGGGTCCAGCAATTCACCCGCACCCAGTTTTTCCGCTGCTATTACTCCGGCGCCATAAGCCATGTTGCCATGGGTAAGGGTGGGCCCGTCTTCCACCACCAGAACTTTTTTGCCTTTGATAGACTCAGGTTGTTCTACGGTGATAGGCGAGTTGGCCAGGATAATAGTAGCTGCCGGGTTATTTCTGCTTATAGCTTCCTTGACCTCTTCTACCTTCGCAGGATCGGCGGAGTCAATTTTGTTGATAATGGCTATGTCTGCCATACGCAGGTTGGTTTCACCCGGATGATAACTGGTTTCATGCCCGGCCCGGTGGGGGTCAACTATTACTATGTGTATATCGGAAACGTAGAAAGGAATATCATTATTCCCTCCGTCCCACAGAATCACATCGGCTTCTTCCTCCGCCTGGCGCAGTATAACCTCGTAATCAACCCCGGCATATACTACCATGCCAATGTCGATATGGGGCTCGAATTCTTCTCTTTCTTCTATAGTACACTGGAATT
>JAQUGU010000266.1 GCA_028683995.1 Syntrophomonadaceae bacterium
AGTACTGATCCTGTATTGCAGACAATAATGGAACTGAGCGGGGTAAAATTTTCGGTAACTAGAAATTCACAGGTAATTACCGAGGTTGATGGCTTAAAGAATTGTGACCCGTATAGTGGACGCAATTATATAGCTTTGTTTCCGGATGTGGATGTTGCTGCTGGCGACCTGCTGGTAGCTGAAAAATCACAGGAAGAGTTCTTCATCATAGCTACGGAACCTGAATATGTTGATGGTCTGCGGTTTCAGGATAGAGCCTATTATGGCAGCCAGGAGGAGTACGCTACCTCTCAGCTACCATCTTCGCCATCTGAACCGGCTGCCGAAAATGACCAATCCGACCTGATTACTGATTACTTAGATTATCTTAATAGCTTGATTAGAATAAAAACTCCCGGTTCCCAGCAGGAGTTTGCTGCTCTGCTGCTACAGGTGGAGGAAATCTTATCTGGCAATGAAATTACCAAAGGAAGCCTGGCTGATTACAGCCAGTTGCTGGACGAAAATGAATGGCTGGGCAAAGCTATAGGCACTATCCTGATGAGCTGGATCAGCAGATAATGCAGATTCAGGTGACAGGGGGACGGGGTTGTTGACACACTTCTTCGAAGTGTGTCAACAACCCCGTCCCCCTGTCACCCTGTAAGATTACCACTCCGGAGGCAGTTGTTTTAGCTGGGCCAGGGTAAAGACCGGGCCGTCCAGGCAGATGTACTGACTGCCAACATTGCAGCGACCGCATTTACCGATACCGCATTTCATACGCATTTCCAAAGTGCTGATTACCTGTTCATCAGTATATCCCATCTTTTCCAGGGATTGCAGGACAAACTTAATCATGATAGGAGGCCCACAAGTTACCGCAATTTTCCCATTGGGATTAGGGTTAATTTCCTCCAGGTAAGCGGGAACAAAACCTACATGCCCATCCCAGCCGTCCTCCGGATTGTCAATGGTGGTGTAAACTTCTGTATTCTTCTCCTGCGGCCATTTTTCAAAGAGCTCGTCTTTGAAGCAAAGGTCAGCATAACTGCGGCTGCCGTATATTATCTGAATGTTGCCATAGTCTTCCCGATTTTTAAAACAGTATTTAATAAAGGAACGCAAGGGTGCCAACCCAATACCGCCAGCGATAAAGAGCATATCTTTACCTCTGCATTCTTCTACCGGGAAACCGTTTCCGTATGGGCCTCGAACTCCCAGCTGATGACCTACTTCTATGCGGTGCAGTTCATTAGTCATCAGTCCCACTCTTTTAATGGCAAAATGCAGGTATTCCTGTTCTTCCTGCCAGGAAACGGAATACATCCCTTCACCCACCGGAAGGAGGGACACCATACCCAGTTGTCCGGGCATAACGTCAAAGGGTACTCCCCCGCCGATACTGCGGACAAAAAAGCTTTTAACATCCGGGGTTTCATCTTTGATATCGATAACTTCTACTATTCCCGGAACCAGTGGGTTTTCACAGTTACATTTTTGATCTGACATTGGCATCCACCCCCTTAATCTGGTTTATTATCTGAGCAATGTTAATACCTACCGGGCAGGCTACTATGCATCTACCGCAGCCGGTACAAAGAGGTTTGCCATATCGCTCCGAGAAAAACTGCAGCTTATGCAGGAAGCGGTTGCGGAAGCGTTCCCGGTCGTTACTGCGAGGATTATGACCTCCCGCCATCTGGGTATACTCAGGATACATGCAGGAATCATAACAGCGGAAACGATAGCCTTCATCTCCCCAGGATTTCACCTGGATATCAAAGCAATAACAAGAGGGGCAAACGTAAGTGCAAATACCACAGGTTTGGCAGGTCGCGGCCAACTGCTCCCATATGGGGTCTTCAAACATACCTTGAAGCTTTTCTGCTACTCCCTCATAATCTACCTGCTGTTGAAACGGTTGTAGCTCAGGTGCTGCCGCCTCTTTGTTTTCTAATAGTGAACCCAGGGCTGCACTCAATTTTTCGCCTTTATCAGTCTTGCTCTCCCAAATATAGGCATCCCCGGCATCGCGGATAATAACATCGGCGTTTACCGGCTCGGTGGGGTCAACCCCCATAGCTTCACAGAAGCAATTGGCTCCGGGCTGGTAACAGGCATGGGCTACTATGGTAGTATTATCTCTTCTAGCCTGGTAGAAGCTGTCCACAAAACCCATGGTTAGAAAGACATCATCAAAGCAGGCTATAGCTGCCGCATCACAGGCACGCAGGCCAAATATTATCCTGGGCTGAGAACTTTCAAATGTTTCCTTTATCTCTACTGCGGTACCATTGCCGGTAAAGCTATACATCCTCTCGGTCTGAGGGAATACTACGCTCTTGGGCGGCAATAAAACATTTAAAGCATCCAACATGAGGCGGTCACTGCCTCCCTGGTAGCTGTTCCAGGGGTAAAAGCCACTTTCATCTTCCCGGGCCAGGGGTACAAAGAGTTCAGACTTTTGACTTAACTGGTTTAAGGCCTCTTCTATTTTAGACTTGCTTAATATCTGCATTAATCTTCACCCCCTATAAGAAATTGTCCGGGTCGTTTTCCTGGTAGGAACTTAAGGGGGGTTTGGCCCCTTCAATGTAA
>JAQUGU010000040.1:0-5667 GCA_028683995.1 Syntrophomonadaceae bacterium
CCTCGCTGTCAAAAACCTGCTCCCGTATTATCGGTT
Organism: Syntrophomonadaceae bacterium; assembly: GCA_028683995.1. Taxonomy (GTDB): domain Bacteria; phylum Bacillota; class Syntrophomonadia; order Syntrophomonadales; family Syntrophomonadaceae; genus UBA4844. The sequence goes on from JAQUGU010000040.1 coordinate 37, forward strand.
CCATAGGTATAATAAGTTCCATACTAATTAACCTCCCATGGCCGGAGGCCATACCCAGAACTGGGTTAGTAATTCGCAACGGAGAATGGTTGAATACCAGGGTTTGCGCTCGGCCGGGCAGACACATGGGTCTGCCCCTACAATCCCTCACGTCTCACGCCTGACCCCTCACGCCTCACCCCTCACCCCTCACTCTAGACACCTGGTTCCACTGCAAACACGGATGCTCCCTATCGGTCGCTATTAAGGACGCTGATCAACGCAGATTCATTATGATTTATATTGATTTGTAAAAGTTCGAAATAAAGAGAAATACGAAATATTTCCACCATAATTCAAAATTATAATACTACCTCTTCGCCTTCATTCTTTTTCCGGCTCTCCTCCGCCAACTTTACGCTGGCCTGCAGTGCTTCCATCAGGTCCACTACTTTACCCTTATCGCCGACCTCCGGAGCATTTACCACTTCCTTACCAACTATTTTGGCATCAATCAACTCCCACAAGGCCTGGCGGTACTCATCGTGATATTTTCCCGGTTCAAAATCCACCGATAAATTTTCAACAAGGTTAACTGCCATTTTAATCTCATTTTCATGTAGTTTGGCAGCTTCCAGACCCGGGCTCAAACCTGCGGGAGAGCGAATTTCATCAGGGTAGAAAATAGTTTCCATCAATAGCACCTTATCCTTCACCCGTAATGCTGCCAGCGACTGTTTGGTACGAATAATCACCCGGGCTATAGCCACTTTTCCCGTCTTATTCATAGCTTCGATTAACAGGGAATAGGCCTTCTCTCCGCCGGCAGCGGCCTCCAGGTAATAACTTTTATCAAAATAAATGGGATCAACCTGCTGTAAATTGACAAAATCAAGAATATCGATAGTTTTGGTATTTTCCAGGGGAATGCGCTCCAAATCCTCCTCGTTTATAACTACGTAATTACCCTTCTGGTATTCATATCCCCGGACTATTTCCTCACTATTTATCTCCCGGTCGCAGCGCGGACAATATTTGCGGTACTGAACCGGGGACATACACTCCTGATGTAGGTAGTTAAACTTAATATCCTTATTTTCTGTAGCTACGTACATCTTTACCGGTATATTCACCAGCCCAAAGCTAACTGCACCTTTCCAAAGCGTTCGCATGTTTATCACCTGCTTTTTACTTTTAGCTTTGCTTATTTCCAGGCTTTTATTCCCGTAATCTCCGGTGGTATACTTTATTGAAACCCTTGATAAAAAGAGTATTTTGAGGTATATTTTAGCGGGGACCTGCTGTCCCTAATATACATCATGAAGGATGTTGCAAATGCGTAAGTTACCTGATTATTTTGGAGTATCCGCTTTTGGTATCAAAATGGGGGTTATAGTACCGGGGAGTGATGTGGTGGAGTTGGCTTATGAATCCCTGGTTCTATGTAATGAAGACGGTTTTCTGGATGACGGGGATACAATTTGCATAACCGAATCAGTGGTAGCCAGAGCTCAGAATAATTATGTTACAGTTAACGAAATAGCTCTACAAGTTCGCAAAAAACTTAATCTGAAGGCAGATAGTAAAATAGGGGTAGTCTTTCCTATCCTCAGCCGAAACCGTTTTTCTCTTATTATGAAAGGCATAGCCGCAGCCGTTCCTCAGGGACATGTGGTAGTACAGCTTTCGCACCCTGCCGATGAGGTGGGCAATCAGATATTACCTGAAGACTTTGCTGAAACAACGGGTAAAAGGAATGGCGAAGTTATTAGCCTGGAGGATATCGGGGAAAATCGATTTTATCATCCCGTCACCGGGGTAGATTACATTGAGCTGTACCAGCGTATCATCCAGGAACAATCCCGAGGCAGTACCATATTTCTAAGTAACGACCCCTTGCAGATTATTGAATATAACCTGGATGGAATCATAGTAGCAAACGTTCATAAACGCGAGGTTACCCGGGATAAACTGGTTGGTCAGGAGCGAAATGTAATTACCCTGCAGGATTTGTGCAATGAAGGGTGTTCCTGGTCGGAGTGGGGATTGCTGGGAAGCAACATATCATCGGGTGACAAATTAAAACTGGCTCCCCGGGAGGCTGATTTAGTTGCAGAACAATTGCAAGCTCGGGTAAGACAGCAGCTGGGTAAGAATATTGAGGTTATTGTGTACGGTGATGGGGCTTATCGCGACCCTTCTACTGGTATATATGAACTGGCTGACCCCCAACCTGCCTTTGGCTTGACCGACGGGTTACGGGGTAAATACCGGGAAGGGCTTAAGTACAAATACCTGGTCGATACAATGCTGGACGAGGGTGTTAAACTGGAGGCCATAGAAGGTAAATTAGAAGAAAAAAAGAAAGAAAGTTTCGAGCGTAATGCGGTGGAAACTGAAGGTACTACTCCCCGTAAAGCAGAGGACCTTATCGCCAGCCTGGCCGACCTGGTTAGCGGTTCGGCTGATGCCGGAACCCCCCTAATTTTGGTTAAGGGTTTCCTGGGCAATTAAAGAATGAAAAAGAGCAGGGTGAATGCCCTGCTCTTTTAATTGTCTCACACATTATCTATAACCCCCTAACGCTTGCCGACTGATACCTAACGACTGTCCCCTACTTAATTATTACCGCTGCGGGGGTTTACCCATACATCCTGGTGCCTGACCGGGCAGACACATGGGTCTGCCCCTACAATTCGCATGCCGTACCCCTGACCAATTAATTTGACATACGTTCATAACCAAAATACAATTTTAGTAAGGCATAGATAGGAGCGATAATTATGGCAAGGCACCCTAAATGCAGGCACGTACAGTTTATTCCTCCTGTTACATCATTTAAACCGGCAGGTATTCCCCGTATATGTATGGAGGAGGTAATACTGCTGGTAGAAGAAGCAGAGGCTATTCGTCTGAAGGATTACCTGGGTATGGAACAGGAAGAATGTGCCCAGAACATGAAAGTTTCGCGCCCCACCTTTCAACGTATACTGGTGGAAGGCAGGGCTAAAATTGCCGATGCCCTTATAAACGGCAAATCTATACGTATTGAAGGCGGTGACTATTGTCTGGGTGGCAAGCGCTGCCGGCGTCGGGAACTTATGGAGCAGAGGAGAGAGGGGTGTCCTTACCCGGATATAGCTCCTCCGGAGGAGCGATGAAAAGACTCGGATAAGTTCGGATAAGGGGACAGGTACCGTGTCCCAACAGCAAACTGAGGAGAAAAAAGCAGGAACCCAATGGGTTCCTGCTTTTAATCTTATATATTAGGACTATTTTACTCTCTGCCAGATAGCAGCAGCGCCGTGGCCATGGCCTATGCACATGGACTCAACGATATATTCTACATCGGCAAATTCGGGATCTTTGAACAGAGCAGTGATGTCACATGCGATGCGAGCGCCGGTGCAGGCCAGCGGATGGCCAATGGATATACCGGAACCCCAAACGTTTACGCGATCTTTCGGAAGTCCCAGGGTGTCTCTGCAGTATACTGACTGGGAGGCAAAAGCTTCATTAACTTCCCACAGGCCGATCTGATCCTGAGTCATGCCAGCTCTCTTCAAAACTTTGGGAATGGCAAGTGAAGGACCGATACCCATGACATCGGGTTCTGTACCAATAACTGCCCAGGAAACCATCTTCATTATCGGCTTTTTGCCCAGTGCTTTGGCGCCTTCTGCGGTAGCCAGAACTACACCGGCAGCAGCATCATTAATCTGGGAAGAGTTACCGGCAGTAACGGAAGCAACTTCGTCCTGCATGAAAACAGGAGCCATGGCAGCCAGGCTCTCCATGGTGGTCTCAGGCCGCACGCCCTGGTCACGAGCACATACGACTTCAGCCAGTTCGTCGCCCTTTTCGGCAGCAGCTTTAGCCAGGTGGTCTGTTGCTATATAGGCGGGAGCAACACCAAATGGGTTGGGATTGCTCTTGGTGGACTTGGCCGGAACTTTACACTGAATCGGAATAATAGTATCTTTGGTCTTATTGGCAGCCTGAGCGGCGGCGCACTTCATGTGGGATTCCATGGCGAACTGATCCTGCTGCTCACGACTGATGTTGAAACGGCGGGCCACGATCTCAGCGGTGTAGCCCATGTTAATAGCCATCATATTCATGTAGTTGCCCAGGTCGGGGTGAACGTCGGCACCAGCGCCCATGGGAATATGGGACATATGCTGGCAGCCACCGGCGATGGCCACATCTCCGCCCCAGCCATTCATCATGGTAGCAATAGCAAACTCGATTGAGTTTACACCAGATGCGCAGAAACGGTCTACGGTACATCCGGGAACATCATAGGAACCATCGGAGAGAATCCAGGCCAGACGGCCAATGTTCAGACCGGCTTCCATAAAAGCATTGGCAGTGGCAGCCCACACCACGTCATCAATGATACCCTGTTTGGCTTTGTCTTCGAGACCAACTCTTTTTCTTAGTTCTTTGAAGACAATGGCAGATAACTCATCAACACGAACATTGGTAAACCAGGACTGTTTGCCTGCACGGGCCACCGGGGTACGTGCAGCTTCAACTACGAATACTTCCTTCATTAAAAAATCCCCCTTAAATATTTTATTATTTTTTCTCTCTACACTGTCGGCTAAAAGCCTACCACTCACACTTATATTTTACCAAATAGTGTGAACAAAAGAACAAATAATAATGTTACAAAAACTATCAATGTTCAACAAAAATAAGTTATTTAAATACAATATAGTCCGGATTTTGGCTGCTATACCCAATAATTAGGAAGCAAAAAGGAATGCAAACGTTTAAACTGAGGGGTGAGGATACCTAACCCTTTTGTTACCTCCACTTTATTTTCTTAGTGATATCCCGCATTTTCGATTAATTTTTGAAGGAAATCGGATTTAGCTGTCGAAGGAATATATGGATAATAGTGTTAAGGTGATGGTTTTATGGAAGAATATATTCTCTATGTAATCCTTATTTTTGTTCCCATCGGAGGAGCTATGGTTTACCTTCTTCATAAGGATGGCCTTCCGGGGAAATACATAAACATTATAGTTATTCTTTCCCTGCTCATTATTTTATCTTTTCCTATCTGTATGGAAAGATTGGGTGGATTGGTCTCCCTGCTGATATATGTACTATTGATAGCAGTTATGTCCTGGTACATATTGAAAGGCAGGATAGGCGATTTGGTCTTGTTTACGGGCAGGTCACCGGTTGGGAGTCGGTTTATTAACAATTTAATAAATCGGGAAAGGTCTGCTATTCTCGTTACCAATGAAACATCGGTTGATGATGAATCAGGTATTGTTGAAACAACCAAGGAAATACCTGAAAAGGAAGAAATGCCTGAAGAAATAATGGAGACTGAAATTGCAACAGAAGGTGGCATTAAACTAGATGAAGGGTTGCAATCGGAAAGTAGTCTGATCGATTCGGCACCGGCAAGTGAAGTAAATGAAGTAACGCCTATAATGGAAGCAGAGGAAACCTCGGAATTATCCGAAGAAAAGACCGGAGAAGTTATAGAGATAGAAGTTGAGTCCGAGGCAGATCTCACTTCCGAAAAGAGTGAAGCTGAGTCCCAGGTGGATTTGACTTCCAAAGTTATCCTGGAGGAGAAGCAGGCTGAAGAGCATTTACCAGAAGCGACTGCTAGCAGTGAAGACACTG
>JAQUGU010000040.1:5767-10705 GCA_028683995.1 Syntrophomonadaceae bacterium
AACGTCTGGGTATAAGCGATTTGCCAATATCCAGAGTACCGAGGTGGGTTCGCCTAAAAGTGGACGGGGAAATGAACCCTCCAGGAGTTTAGATGAAGGGAGATTAGAAAATGAAAAAAAGCCAGGAGATTATTGGTCTACCTGTCTTTTCCATTGTGGACGGGAAAAAGATAGGGCAGGTTAAAGACCTGGTGATCAATCCTGAGGAGGGCAAACTTGATTTCATTCTGGTTAGCAATGGCAGTTGGTATGTGGGGGCCAGAGTCCTTCCCTATAAGGCGGTTATGGGCATAGGCGAACATGCGGTAACCACTGAAAGCGAAAACCTGTTGTCCAATATTGGCGACACTTCCAGTGCCAGCAATTTACTGCAGCGTAATATCGAGATTAAAGGAAACCGGGTTTTAACTAACAAGGGTAATCTTATAGGGGTTATCAGCGAATACGAGGTTGATGAAATTAGCGGTAAGATAATTCGTCTGGAATACAAGACGGCTCAGGATGAATCCAAAATAGATATTGTTGAAGCTGCCGATGTACTGACCTATGGAGCTGATGTTATTGTTGTGCGGGAAAAGCAGGATAGCCCGCATCCAGGCAATCCGTCTGAGTCTGAAGATATTACCCCCAAAGCTTCTGGCGGGGAAAATGATGGAGCGGCCTTCTTTAAAGCCAGGCAAAAACAGTTCCTGCTAGGTAAAAAACTGGTTCAGGATGTAAAAGATGCTTCTGGCAATATACTAATTGCTCAGGGTACTCTGATAACAGAAGAGATTATAAGTCTGGCTGAACAGTATAATCGGTTTACTGAGCTTTCTCAGTGTGCAAAGTAGTTAAGTAGCAGGTGTATTAAGATGGCGGACTATAAAAAATATATGGCCCGGATAATATTACTGATGGCAATTGCAGTAATATTATCCCTGTGGTTGGCTTCGCTGGCTCTGGCTAAAAGGGACGCCGTCATTTATCCTTCCAATATTTCAGTAGGTGGGGTAAGTCTGGCCGGGTTAGACCATGATGAAGCCACTGCTTTATTGGCACAACGCTTACCGACCAGTCACGGCAGGCAACTATTGCTGCAATTAACCTCCCGGCAACTGTACATACCATTTGATCAGGTTGGCATTGCTTATGATATTCCCGCCACTCTTAACCAAATTGAAGATTCCTGGCATCAAAAAGGTATGGGGGTTTTTAAGCATAGCATTGCTCGTGGCAATACTATCGGCATTGCCCCGGAAATAAACTGGAACCGAACTTTAATGGAGGAGAAATTAGCCGAACTAAAGAAAGACTACGACCAACCCGCTGTTAACGCCCGCATTTTATATAGCAATGATTATCTGGAATACATAGGACATAAGACCGGATATGCCATCGATATATATGCCAGCCTGAAAGAGATTGACAATTCCCTGCAAGAAGGCTCACTGGGACCTGTTTCGCTTATTATCAGCGAGATTCATCCCCGGGTTAAAATTGAAGACATAAAAGAAGTAAAGGACATGTTGGGAATCAGTATGAGCAGAATAAACCTGCCCATAGCAGATTTGGAGCCTGTAGTACGTATCCTCAACGGTTTCATTATTATGCCTGCCGACAGTTTTTCTCTAAGCCAAATTATAAGCCCCCAATCGATTATATTCGCTGATAGTAGCCTGACTCTGGTAAACGACACTCTATCTCGGGCTTTATCCCAGGCCGGTCTGGAGCAACCAATCCAGCAACCTGGTTTTACCAATAACTTGCAGCACCCGGTCTTAATAACGGCACTTATAGATGGAAATAATCTTATTATCAAGATATATGGCTGCCAGACCGAAGAGGGCAAGGAAATACTATTTGTTTCAGAAAAGAAAGAAATACCTCCCCAGATGCAGGTAAGAGTAATGAAAAAATTATCGCCACAGGAACGGCTGGTTATACAGGAAGGTCAGAACGGGTATATAAATCGCAGCTATCGGGTAGTAAAAATAAATGGCAAAGAAACAGAAAAAACGCTCTTGTCGGAGCAGGTTACTCCTGGTCGGGATACAATAATAGCAGTAGGGCCGGGAACCATAAAAAAATAAGGGGCACACGGGGGGGCGGTTCTCCTGTGTGAAATATTAAAGAGGGATTTTTCTTGGCCTTTATGTTATAATTACCATGATTTTTAACAAGCTATCAGGAGGAATAATAATGAATGATTTGGCTAAACAGGTAAAACACGATATGCTCAGGACCTTGATATGGACTATTCTTGCCATGGGTGCAGCTGTTGCCGTAGTTTACATAGGCTGGTAGCCTGCACAACTTAATAAAAACGAGCAGGAGGGGTATGTATGGCAGTTATCGATTTAAACGCTAATAATTGGGAACAGGAGGTAATGCAGTCAGAACTTCCGGTTCTGGTTGATTTTTGGGCCTCCTGGTGTGGCCCCTGTAAAATGGTAGGACCGGTGGTAGAAACACTGGCAGCCGAAAATGCAGGTAAGATAAATGTTGGTAAATTAAACGTTGATGAAAACAAAAGTATTGCGGTTCAATATGGTGTTCGCGGCATTCCTACCCTGGCCTTTTTTAAAGGCGGTAGCGAAGTAAAACGTATAGTAGGAGCCCAGGGCAAGGAACAACTGCAAAAAGCCATTAATGAAGTCGTAGGCTAGCATAAATAGGCGGTAATAATGCAGTTGTCTGGTTAATAACCTTGAATTTCGAACAATAAGGAGTTAAGTATGGTAGGGGCAGACCCATGTGTCTGCCCGGCCGACCACCGAACCTCGGGGGTTTTAAGCCTATTGCTTATAGAGTTGCTACCCGCGGGCGAACACACGGGTTCGCCCCTACAAATTACGTGCTTCCAGTATTAGGGGGACAGAGGGACAGGTCCCGTGTCCCAGTAATTGAAGGCAGGCCATTCCCAATCAAGATGGGGATGGCTTATGGTTTTGGTTTAATAGCGGCCATAAAAGTTTTAATCTTCCTTTCATAACCATTGTCTCCCGCCTCATAAAAGCTGCTTCCCTCCAGTTCATCGGGAAGATATTTTTGTTCCACATAGCCGCCATAATCATGAGGATATTTATAGCCTTTGCCCTTACCCAGCAGGCCGGCTTTGGAATGGGAAGTATCAGCTATAGGGGAAGGTACAATTATCTTTGGGCTGTTCCGTACTGCTGCTATAGCATTATCGATAGCCATTTTGCTGCTGTTACTCTTGGGGGCGGTAGCCAGATAAATAGTGGCTTCAGCCAGGGGTATGCGGGCTTCCGGCATCCCCACGAACTCCAGCGCCCGGGCGGCAGCTGCAGCCATGGTCAGGGCATAAGGGTCAGCCAGGCCTATATCTTCAGCGGCATGAACTATTAGCCGGCGGGCGATAAACTTCGGGTCTTCACCCCCCTCAATCATAACCGCCAGCCAGAATAGAGCAGCATCAGGGTCAGAACCACGTATGCTTTTAATAAAAGCCGATATCGTATCATAATGATAATCCCCGGTTTTATCATACTTAAGCAGGGGCCTGCCGCTAATCTTTTGCAGCAGCGCAACATCAATATGCAAGCCCTTTTGCGGGTCGGCATAAGAATTAACCGTTGCTTCCACAATGTTTAAAGCCATGCGGGCATCCCCTTTGACCAGCCCGGTAATAAAGCGTACAACGTCCTGGTCGATGCTAATATTTAAATTGCCCAGTCCGCGTTCCTTATCGTGCAGAGCCTCATCAATAATTTGGCTTAGAGCCTTCTCCTCCAGAACCTCCAGTATATACAGCCGCAGTCGGGAGAGCAGGGCATTATTAAGCTCATACAAAGGATTTTCGGTGGTGGCGCCAATTAAAATAAAAGTGCCATTTTCCACGAAAGGAAGCAATACATCCTGCTGACTTTTATTAAACCGATGTATTTCATCAACAAATACGACAGTTCGCTGCTGGTAAAACTTAAGCCGCTCTTCGGCATCAGCAGCAATTTTCTTGATATCCCGAACTCCGCCGGTTACCGCCTGCAGGATTTCAAAATGAGAGTTGGTCATACCCGCAATTATCCGGGCAATACTAGTTTTTCCCGTTCCCGGAGGGCCAAACAGGACGAAAGAGTGGAGCTCGTCCTTTTCTATAGCCTTTCGCAAAACTGATCCCTGACCAACAATATGCTCTTGCCCCCGTACCTCATCCAGCTTACGCGGTCGCATTCGATAAGCCAGCGGAGCATTCTCCCGCTTCATTTTATTCACCTGTAAATCAAAAAGATCCATCCACCCGTTCTCCTTCACAAAGCTCTATAAGGCTTTGCCGTAATTATAGAATAATTCGGCATCATATTGCTACCACCTTACCATCTTACCATCTTATCCCTTGTCGCCCGGGTTCGTTCTGCTACCACCCCACTCCCTGTGCCCCCCTTTGGCTTGAAGTTCCCCCCGGTTTGGTGTTATATATATTGGGAAAAGATAAATACGAAAATAGGCGCTAATAACAAAACTGTTTTGTAAGTAACTTTGAAACTAGAACTTGACTAATTGTCTAGAGTGAGGGGTAAGGGGTTAGGCGCGAGGGGCAAGGCTCGGTCCGTCGGAGGATTGTAGGGGCAGACCCATGTGTCTGCCCGGCCGAGCGCAAACCCGGCTATTTAACCCTTCCAGTACAGAATTGCTAACCCAGGGCGAACACACGGGTTCGCCCCTACAGGTTACGTGTTCCCCGTACAGGAAGAGCACATCAAGTTATACGTGGATGCGTTTGCCCTTCGTGTATCAGCAGTAACCAGTTACCATTAACTTGGCTGAAGATGGTGCTGAGTAACGGGCGGCCATTGGGGTTAATAAAGCCATTAAGGAGATGAACCATTGAAGGTAGCCGTCCTTATGAGCGGTGGGGTTGATAGTACCGTAGCCGCTCTTCTACTAAAAGAACAGGGTCATGAAGTCACCGGCCTGACCATGATTAATTGGAAT
>JAQUGU010000267.1 GCA_028683995.1 Syntrophomonadaceae bacterium
CGGTAATGCCGCTGGCGTACCAGAGCCGGTACTTCCAGAGCTACAATTACAATAAATATCAATATCAAAATCGCCAGCATATTCCAGCACCTCCTCGTATTAAAAAAGTAACCTTATAACTTCTTACACTAAACATCATAAAAATCTGCGTTCATCCGCGTCAAAAAACATTAAAAATTCAGTGTTAATCATAGATAATCAGTGTCCTTCAGGGTCTAATCCCGAGTATATTCCCTACCGAAAAACAAAGGAGCTGTCAGTAAGATAAGTCCGGCGGATGGAGAACTTTACCTGTACATCTGCCTCCACCTCTGAGAACACCTCATTCCACCGGGATGCCACCTGCATCCAGGTTTTCGGGAAAGCCGCTTCCACCTGCCGGCCCCAGCCGAAAATATCACTGCCCAGAGACTGAGCCTGGGCTATACTGGCATTACACTGACGGCTAATTTCCCTGCTGGCCAGCTCCTCCATAATTTTTATGTTTTCCGGGGTTAAAACCGCCCCGGTTGAGTTCTGCTCATAAAAATTACCTTCAGCCCGTATTTCAATCTGCATCTTAATCTTCTGGTCTACAACCGTAGCTTTAGTTTTAGACCGGGAACGGATTAACTCCAGGGTTACCTTTTTCTGCGGATCGATAGGAGAGGGAATAATAAACATTCCCCCCTCTATAGTTCCAGCCTGCATCCAGCGGTAGCCCCGGGTCTCATCTTCATTCAGGCTACCTACCATTTTTTGTCCCCGGAAAGCTGCAGTACCCTTCAGGGTAGGAGTCATTTTATTCCCTTGCTTTTCCAGGGTGACCTGTGGAACCAGGGGATCAATTCCAGGGGTACTTAAGCGGTAAATAAATTCACCCAATTTCACCGGAACAAATATACCCAGTTGTTTTTCCTGGGCCTGGAGCAGATCCCTTATACCCAGGCAAGAATATGGTTCCAGCGGGGTTTGTGATTGCATAATCTCCTGGGTACTAAAATCTCGGGTAATAAATACCAGAGAACTTTTGCGGACCTCAATATTGCGGGCGAGGAGATCCATTATTAAGCCCAAGTCCCGCTGTACCAGTTTTTCACCCAGGAACAAAGTGCTGGAATGAGCCCAAATAGTTTGCCGGGGAATAGAAAGGAAGATTTGGCGGGCAGCCTCGCTGAGAGTGGCACCCCGGGTGGAAATAGTTACAAATGGAGTTTCCTGACCAGCCTGCTCCGGAGGTACTGGTTTGGTCATTTGTACACTGGTCTCAATTTGATTATCTTCCCAATCAACTCCCAGGCCCAGTACCGAGGTTGTATTATTGACCTCCCGGCTCTGACAGCCAGCCAAAAGTAGCAGTAAAACCAGGCAAAGCGGAAACAAGTGTCGTTTCAACTAATTCCCCTGCTCCTTTCCGGCGGTATTCTGCCGCACCTGCTTTTTAATTCCTTCCTGGTAAGGGCGTTCCCGCATTTTAAACCATGGACGTCGCACCAGCACATCAGTTATGTCACGGGTATTGAGAGGAGCGATGGGGCTAAGATAGGGCATACCGAAAGATGATAAGGAAACCATGCGGATTAACATCAGAATAAATACTATCATTATGCCTAAAAACCCTAATAAGGCTGCTGCTGCCAGAAAAGCAAAGCGGGCTGTGCGTATAATAATACCGGCATTATAACTGGGGGTGACGAAAGAAGCGATACCGGTAAAGGCTACCACCACTACCATAGGGGTAGAAACCAAACCTGCCCGTACCGCTGCATCCCCTATTATTAATGCCCCCACTATACTAACCGCCGGCCCTACCGCTCGGGGAAGGCGCAGGCCGGATTCCCGCAGCAGTTCAAATGTAAGTTCCAACAGGAAAGCCTCGACAAAAGAAGGAAAGGGTACTCCTTGTCGGGAAGCGGCAATAGTCAAGTACAGGGCAGTAGGAACCATCTCCTGGTGATAGCTGATAACTGCTACATAGAGCGAGGGTAGAGTTAGAGCCACCAGGAAGGCCAGGAAACGGCCTATACGGAATAGAGAGGCTGGTATATAGTGGATGTAATAATCCTCGGGTGAAATCCAATAACGGGGAAAGCTGACCGGAAGCACCAGGGCCATAGGACTTCCATCTACCAGAATACATATCCTTCCTTCCAACAGGTGGGCGGCAGCCCGGTCTGGTTTTTCCGTCTGCTCTGTTTGGGAAAAGATAGTGGACCTGTGCTCTACAATCAATTCTTGAATATAATTACTATCCAGTACGGCATCAATGTCAATCTGTTTTAAACGGACGCGAATATCATTGACCAGTTCCGGTGAGGCAATATTATCTATATAGCATAAAGCTACATCGGTTTGACTGATTTTCCCTATAACCATGCTCTCGATTTTAAAATTGCTCGATTTCAAACGCCGCCGAATTAAAGCAGTATTGGAGCGTAAATTTTCGATAAAACCTTCCTTGGGTCCGTAGATTACCAGTTCATTTTCCGGAGTAACAACGTTACGGGAGTCCCAACCCCTGGTCCCGGCGACCAGGGCCTGGTTGCAGCCATCAATCAGCAGAACCGTATCACCTGAACTTATATAACGAATAA
>JAQUGU010000041.1:0-6437 GCA_028683995.1 Syntrophomonadaceae bacterium
GGATCGGTATTAAACATAGATACCATTAAAATAATCAGGCCAAAGCTAATATTAAAAGTTAGTAATATATCCAACAAAGATGGGTTCAGTGGTATTATCATCATCATGACAATACATACCACCAGCAAAGCCACTAAAATATCACTGCTTCGCCCTATAAATTGGTTTAGAAACCCAGCCCTCTCTTCCATTGACTTCCTCCCGCTTTAAATAACCCTCTTTTTTTGTTTATAAACAAAGGCCAGCACTTCAGCTACTGCCTGATATAATTCTTCCGGAATCAAATCCCCAATTTCGCTACCATAATAAAGAGTTCGAGCCAGCAGTGGGTTTTCTACTATTACTACCCCATTTTCCTGTGCAATTTCTTTGATTTTAAGGGCTATAAAATCCTGACCCCGGGCAATAACCACCGGAGCATCCATTTCCTTATACTTGTATTTTAATGCCACTGCAAAATGGGTAGGATTAGTTATTACCACATCAGCCTGAGGTACTTCGGCCATCATTCTGCGCATGGCAAACTCCCTTTGAATTTGTCGCTGCCTGGATTTAACCTGGGGATCCCCTTCAGTCTGTTTAAATTCCTGCTTAACATCATACTTTGACATTTTCAGCGATTTATCATATTCATACCACTGGTAGATATAATCTAATACTCCTATGATTAAGAATACTATCCCAACTTTAAGAGCCATCTCAAAAATGATGACACTCAAAACTTTAATACTATAAGCCAGTTCCATATCTACAAAGCGAGGAAATATATAAAAATATTTTTTAAAAACTGAATATACTATATAGCCGGTTATTATAACCTTTAACAGGGCTTTGACCAGCTCTACCAGGGCTCTTTTAGAAAACACCCGTTTAAAACCTTCAATTGGGTTAATCCGCTCCAACTTGGGAGTAAGTACCTCGGCACTGAAGATAAAACCAACCTGCAGGTAAGTTATAAGCAAAGCTGCTATAAAGGTTGCTAAAAATACCGGAAATAATATCTTCCCCATCAGCATTAGAGCCTCAATAAACATGGCATAAATATATTCGTTGTTAAAGTCAGTAAGGGTTCGGTCCAATATATATAAAGATGTAAAGCCTTCCAGGCTGTTTATCATGTAAGTCATAGTTACATAAAGGGTCACTGTCCCCACCAGAAGAATAACGGCTGAATTCAGATCCGTACTTTTAAAAACCTGGCCTTTTTTACGCGCTTCTTCCTGCCGCCGTGGGGTAGCCTTTTCGGTTTTCTCTCCGGTATCCCCTTCCCCGGCAAAAAGCTGGAGATTAAATAGATAGCGCTTCCCAATGTCGTCTTGCATATTCACATTCCCATTAATTTAATTATCTGGTCCAGGTAAGTAAAGAATCTGGCAAACAGGATGTTAAACACCCACATATATACCGGCATCATTATTAACAGGGTACCTAAGCCAACCAGTATTTTTAAAGGTAATCCAACGATAAAAACATTCATCTGGGGAACTGTTCTAGCAATAAACCCCATGGCTATATCTGCCGTCATGATAGCAATTATGATCGGAGCCGCAATTTTAACGGCTATAATAAACATGCATACACTAATTTCAACAATCAGGTCATAGAAACCGGCATTCAGACTCAGACCCAGTACCGGTATAAGCTTATAGCTCTGAATAAGAGCCTGAAAAAGGTAATGATGACCATCAATAGACAGATAAAGCAGTAAAGCGACAGTCTGAGTAAGGTTACCCATCAGGGGTATTTGCGTTCCCGACTGGGGATCAACCACATTGACAATGGCAAATCCCATCTGCATATCCATAAGCTGTCCCGCCAATTGTAGAGCGGCAAAGACCATATAGGCAACAAAGCCAATAGTATAACCAATCAAAATCTCTACTGCCAGGGCAGCAATAAAAAACCCGGGAGTATCAAGCTCTCTGGCATAGGTAACTGGCACAAAATAAGCCATCACCGCTGCCAGCCCAATAATAGTTAAAACCTTTACTCGCACCGGCATCATGCGACTGCTTAGAATAGGGGCACTCAAGAACAAACCTGAAAGTCTGCTCATTACCAATAGAAACCCTTCCAAAGCAAATGCCATAAGAGATTACCTACCTATTCCTACAAAGCTAGAAATTGGGGGATGCTGGCATATAGATTCTGGGTAAAGTCGGTTATTATGTTCAGCATCCAGGGCCCAAATATAACCATGATAAGCAGTACTATAACAATTTTGGGAATGAAGACCAGAGTCATTTCCTGGATTTGGGTAGTTGCCTGGAGAATACTTATTAACAGCCCCACCAGCAAAGCTCCTCCCAGTATCGGGGTAGAAACCAAAAGGACTGTAAGTATAGCATCGTTGGCAATTCCCAAAACTATGTTTTCATACACTGAAACTTACTCCCCTCTATTTAAAACTGAGTACCAGTGATTGTATAACTAGATTCCAGCCGTCTACCAGTACAAATAAAAGTATTTTAAAAGGCAGTGAGATCATCATCGGCGGTAGCATCATCATACCCATGGACATAAGAGCACTGGCTACTACCATATCAATAACCAGGAAAGGTACAAATATAACAAAACCGATTTGGAAAGCGGTTTTAAGCTCACTTATTACAAATGAAGGAATAAGAACATAATTAGGAATATCATCAAAGTTGCGCGGCCGTTTCATCTCCGACATTTTTACGAAGAGGGCCAAATCCTTTTCCCGGGTCTGCTTAAACATAAATTCCCGGATAGGCTGCATCCCTTTTTTAAAAGCGGTCTCTTGATTAATTTCACTCTTCAAGTAAGGCTGCAAGGCCTGATTGTTAACCTGCTGAAAAGTTGGGGCCATAACAAAGAAAGTAAGAAATAATGCCAATCCAATTAATACCTGGTTAGGTGGCATCTGCTGGGTAGCCAGAGATGTTCTTATAAACCCCATAACCACAATTATCCGTATAAAGGATGTAAGCATAATCAGGATAGCCGGAGCCAGGGCTAATACCGTCAGCAGTATCACCAGCTGCAGGGCCGTAGACAGATTCTGGGGATTATCCCCGGTTCCATCGCCTATCTGCAAATTAATGTTCGGTATTTGCATAGGTTCAGCAGATGCGGGAAAAATGAATATAGCCACCAGTACTATAACCAGTAGCAATATCAGACTCAAACGGTATGTAATAGCAATTCTGGGTCTATTCATGTTTATCACTTCTTCTGGAGTCTACCTCAGTATTCTGGGTACCCCGGTATGATATTTCATCCAGCTTTTTGGATTGCTGTTCTATCAGCAGGTGGAAGTTATCAGGAACTCTTGACATTGATTTACGTGGTTTGAAAAGGTTGACTAATGTTTCTCTCCATTGACTCCAGTTAAATGCTGCTTCCGTTTCAACTATAGCAATATTGCTCTTACTTATTTCTTCCAGTAGTTTGGGGTTGTCTATCTCAAAAAGTATTGTAATGTTATGGTCAGTAACGCCGACAGCATATACTTTTTCTCCCACCTCACACAGTACGATACCCCGATTTTGACCCAGCATTACCTCGTCAACTACCTGTATCCAGGTTCCCTGCATCCTGCTGCTGGCTTTACTGCCAAAAAGGCGGATAATCGACCAGGCTGCACCCACAATCAAGGCCAGTATGAAAATTAGTTTGACAAAATTTAAAAACAGGTTGGGAGCCCCGGTGTTCTCTACCTGTTCATTGTCTATAGCCTTTTGCACATCGCCAAAGTCCTGCACTGCCATAACATTAAGTGCCAAAATAGGTAGAAGAATCAATGTTAAAACTAAAATGGCTGTATACCTGTGTCTTAAAGAAACCACGGGCTTTCACATCCCAGTAAATTAATCTATAGCTTTACTTACCGCCTCAATTACGCGTTCAGGTTGAAATGGTTTGACAATAAAGTCTTTGGCACCAGCCTGGATAGCATCGATAACCATGGCCTGCTGTCCCATAGCACTACACATTATTATCCTGGCAGCAGAGTCGATAGATCTTATTTCCCTGACCGCGGCGATACCATCCATGTCCGGCATAGTAATATCCATGGTGACCAGGTCGGGCTTAAGTTCTGCATATTTTTCTACTGCAACCGCGCCGTTCTCTGCTTCGCCTACTACTTCGAAACCATTCTTGGTTAAGATATCCTTAATCATCATTCTCATAAACGCAGCGTCATCGACAATTAGAATCTTCTTTCCCATCGTTGACCTCCTTACATCCTATTGTAATTTGTTCATTCTATCCATGGGACTTATAATAGTTGTTATTCTAATTCCATAATTTTCGTCAATTACCACAACCTCACCTTTGGCAATCAGTTTTCCATTCACCAGCATATCAACCGGTTCTCCAGCCAGTTTATCCAGTTGAATTATCGCTCCCTGATGTAGTTCCAGTATATCTCTAATAGTCTTGCGGGTCTTGCCCAGTTCAACTGATATATCCAAAGGCACATCCATAATTAGACCTATATTGTGAGGCGGGTTACCTGAATCGCTCTCCCGCAGGGCAGCGAACTGCACTGGTTGCACCGC
The DNA here is from genome assembly GCA_028683995.1 of Syntrophomonadaceae bacterium. Lineage (GTDB taxonomy): Bacteria > Bacillota > Syntrophomonadia > Syntrophomonadales > Syntrophomonadaceae > UBA4844. The sequence continues at coordinate 4,530 of JAQUGU010000041.1, forward strand.
AATTTGCCCACCTTTCTTAACACCGGCAGGACTATCATTATGGGCTGGACTGCCATAATAATCAGCCACTGCAGCTTGAGGTTGTATGTTAATACTCTCCACCGGCGGGGTGCTTGCCCGGGTTGGCGCAGGTGACACCGGTTCCGGAATTGTTTCTATCGCTGCCTCCACCCCTGATTCCTCAATGGTATTACCCATTAAAGTATTGACCATGCTTTTGGCTGCTTCTATAGGAATTATCTGCATAATTTCACTATTAACCAGGTTTTCAATTTCCATTTTAAACTTGATTCTTACCAGTTCCTGATAATCAGTTGAAAACTCAAAACTGTCTTTACCAAAATCCATCATGGTCAGACGAGGCGGAGCAATATCAATCCTGCGGTTAAACATGGATGATAAACTGGTGGTAGCCGAACCCATCATCTGGTTCATGGCTTCACCCACAGCACTGAGCTCCAGTTCGCTCAAGGTATTATGCTCTAACTGTCCATCTCCACCCATCATTAAATTGGCGATAATACAAGCATCCTCTTGCTTGATAACCAGAATATTGGCACCGTCGAGCCCTTCTCTATACTCAACTTCGACTACTACATAGGGTAAGGGATAGTCATCTTGTAATTGTTTGCCGGTAATTAATGATACATCCGGTGTAGTAATGGATACCTTTTTCTTTAACAGCGTTGATAAGGTGGTGGCTGCAGTACCCATACTGATATTTCCAATTTCCCCCAGGGCGTCCTTTTCAAATTCACTTAACTCTGCCGGTAAATCGGGGCCAGGATCGGGAACCTGGGAACCACTGTCACCCTTTAACAGGGCATCTATTTCTTCCTGGGATAGAATTCCATCACTCATCCTCATTTCCCTCCTCTACTATATGGGATACTTGAACCGACATCCGATTTTCATATACACCAGGTTTACCCAGAAACTTGGTACGTTGCCCAATAACCACTTCCAAATCATTTTTAATGTTTCTTTCCAGAGGTATTACATCCCCAACATTTAACTCCAGCAATTCCTTTACCGTAATGTTAGTAGTACCTAGAATTATTTTTACCGGAACTTTGGTATTTTGCAGCTTATTACGAATACTATCTATATTTTCCTGACTTGCCTTCTGATTGCTGGAGGAATAATAGTAATGAACATTAAGTTTATCCAGGATAGGCTCCAGAACTAGAAATGGAATACAGATATTAATCATGCCCAGAACGTCTGCCATCTGAGTTTCTATGGATACTATCATCATTATTTCAGTGGGAGAAACCAGTTGCGTAAACTGCGGGTTGGTTTCTACTCTCTCCAGGGAAGGTTCCAGCTCAATAATAGTTCCCCATGGCTCCTGCAGGTAGTCCAGCATTCTCTGAGCTATCCTTTCTATAACCGTCTGCTCAATTTCAGTTAGAGCCCTTATTTTGGCAGGAGCATAGCCTGGTCCGCCCAGAAGACGATCCAGGAACGAAAAACCCAGATTGGGGTTAATCTCCATAATGGCACTGCCTTCCAGCGGATAGAAAGAAAAAATATTAAGTATAGTAGGATTAGGTATAGACCGGACAAATTCCTCATAGGTTAGCTGTTCGACTGACAATATCTCCATCTGCACCGGAGCACGTAACTGGGCAGAGAGATAGGTTGCCAGGGAACGGGCATAGTTCTCGTAAATAACCTGTAAAGTATGTATCTGGTCTTTGGAAAACTTATTAGGTCGACGAAAATCATAAACCTTTACTTTTTTCCTGGCCTGTTCTTCTTTAAGTTCATTGGCATCAACTGAACCATTGTTTAAAGCGGACAGTAACGCGTCTATTTCCGATTGTGACAGTACCTCACTCATTATAACCCCCCCTCCGGGTTATTTTAATTAAGAATTATGGTTGAAATACTTCGTATTTCTCT
>JAQUGU010000041.1:6537-10653 GCA_028683995.1 Syntrophomonadaceae bacterium
CTCATCACTTTTCTTAATTATTGCATGATAAAGTCGGTAAAGTAAACATTCTTTACCAGCTCTCCCCCGACTTTGGCATTAATATCGTGTTGAATCGCGGCCTTTAGATGGCTGCGGTTGCGTGGATCCAGGTCAGCAGCGCTTTGGATTGCCAGAATGCCTACAACGCTATCCTTAATTACCGGCATATAACTGGTTATTTTTTCTACCGCCTTTTTATCCTCTGAGGATACCTCTAAGGTAACCGTAACTTTTAGAAACCTGGTCCCCCCGGTAGAGTTTATATTGGTGGTGAATTCACCTACCTCAACCAGGCTGCCGGATAGTATTTGGGTCTGTTCCTTTTTGCTTTCAGGTATCAACGGTGCTATGAGACTTCTCATTACCAAATAGGAAGCACCCATGGCAACTAGAAATAGTAATAGTCCTACCAGTATAATACGGAAATCAAACCCTATTTTCTCCTTTACCTCGGCGACCTTTTCATCTGCCACAGCACTTCCTCCTTTTTCACTCTATGCTTTTAAATTGGTACAGGTTCTTTTGCGAAATCTAATAATATCTTCCCGGATTTTATTAACTCGCTCTCTTACTACCAGCTTTTTCCCGGTAGTGAGGGTAACAACCGTATCCGGTGTTTCCTCCATTAGTTCAATCAGGTCGCTATTAAGTACTATTCTCTCCCCATTAAGCCGGGTAAGATAAATCAACTGTGCCACCTCTTATTTAATATCCCCCGGGGGCTTAATAGCCCCCGAAGGCATGAAACTAATTATCTCTTCAGATTGACCAGTTCCTGCAACATTTCGTCTGATGTGGTAATAATCCGGGAATTAGCCTGAAACCCCCTCTGGGTAACTATCATATCAGTAAACTCCTCGGATAAATCAACATTGGACATCTCTAGGCTGCTGGGTGCGATTTTACCCAATCCCAGGGTCATGGGTGAACCAATATTAGCTTCCCCGGAATTACCCGATACGGCAAACAAGGTCCCCCCCATCTGCTGTAAACCTGACGGGTTTTCAAAAGAGGCAATGGCAACTCGTGCCAAATCCCTTCTTTGATCATTATCATATACACCAGTAATAGTACCATCACTACCTACTGCATAACTGGTAAGATTGCCTTCAGCACAGCCATTCTGGCTACGGGCCCTGGCAGAGGCATCCCCGGCACGTTGAGTAAGCTCGGCAAAGTTTATAGTAGAGCTTATATTGGCCGTACCGGCACCCGGAGGTGGTACCTGGCGGTTAATATCGTAGGTAAATTCAGCATGATCAGGGTCAGCAATGTTTCCCATTTCATCAAATGGAATATTGTAAACCCGATATACACTGTCTCCGGTGCCAGTTTGGGTACCTGTAACCAGATCTACTGCCCCAAAGTCAGCATTGGGTGAATAATCTGCCTGTTCTTCAAACAGCGGGTCGGTGGAAAAATCACAGGCCCAGCGGGTTTCGGGCTGGTCAACCGGAAGTACACCTGGATATGTTCCCGGCTCTATCTCATATTTGAAGAAACGATAATAAACCGTCACTGCATTACCCTGAGAGTCGTAGACATCCTTGGAGCCGGAGATTGTATCCTCAGGATAGCCGGCCGCCTGGCCAGGGGTTCTAGTAGCGATTGTACCACTACTTCCCATAGTGTTAACTCCCATTTGGGAAACATTGGTGCCGGCCAAAGTATTTGTAAATGTAATTATAAAACTACCTCCACTTGTACCGGCTACGGGTGCTATTGTTTCAGTTACATTAATATTTCCAGTCAAAGTTGGAATAGCTTCTAAAGCAGCTTGAATGGCAGCAGCATCAGCATCGAAATTAATTAATGGGGTAGATACACCATTATAGACCAATGAATATGTTCCTTCAGTCTCTGCAGAAAGATCCACCGCTTGTCTTTCATTGATAGCCGGCTGCCCCTCGGCACTGGTACCAATTCTCCCATCACACCGTGGCGCAAAATTTAAAACAATTTGTGGAACATTACTACTGGCTAAAGCATTTGTAAACGTAATTGTAAAACTACCTCCACTGGTGCCGGCTACTGGTGGTGTTGTTTCTGCTACGGTTATATTCCCACTCAAAGCCGGAATAGCATCTAAAGCAGCTTGAATAGCAGCAGCATTAGCATCAAAATTAATTAGTGCGGTAGGTGTACCATTATATGTTAAGTTAAAGGCGCCTCCAACTGCAGCGGTAAGATTTACAGCTTGAATTTCATTAACAGCAGGACGTCCCAGGGTGGTAGCAGTAGTACTATTGGGGCCTGTGCCCCCCCCTGCATAAGTTACATTTAGTTCTGGAACATTGCTGCCAGCCAATAAATTATTAAATGTAATTGTAAAATTACCTCCACTTGTACCGGCTACTGGTGGTGTTATTTCTGTTACAGTTATATTTCCAGTTAAAGCCGGAATTGCTTCCAAAGCAGCTTGAATAGTGGTTGCATCAGCATCAAAATTGATGGCTGCAGTAGGTACACTATTATATTCCAGTGTGAAAGATCCTACAGATGCTGAAGTGAGGTTTAGACCTTGTATTTCATTAGCAGCCGCTTGCCCCTGGGTGTTAGTGTCAGGTATACCCGTGCATCGAGGTGCATTGGTTAAAACCATTGGCGGGATATTGCTTCCGGCCAAAGCATTAATAAACGTAATCGAATACCTGCCCCCACTTGTACCAGATACAGGCGGTGTTATTTCTGTTACGTTTATGTTCCCGGTTAAAGCCGGAATAGCTTCCAGAGCAGCCTGAATAGTAGCTGCATCAGCATCGAAATTAATTAGTGCGGTAGATACACCATTATATGTTAGGATAAAGGCCCCTCCAGCTGACGTTGTATTGTCTATATCTTGAGTTTCATTAATCTGTTGCTGACCTTGCGTGGTATTACTAATTATAGCGTCACACCCTGGTAGATTATTTATAACCATTTCATCCACATTACTGCCAGCCAAACCACCGTTAAATGTAATCGTAAAGTTGCCTCCACGTGTGCTACTTACAGGTGGCGTTATCTCAGTTACACTTACATTTCCGTTCAAAGCCGGAATAGTCTCTATAGCAGCCTGAATAGTGGCAGCATCAGCATCAAACGCTATTGGTGCAGTAGTTACATTACCATAGGTTAAAGTATAAGTTCCTCCAGTTGATGTAGTAAGATTTAATTCCTGCACTTCGTTTACCAGTAATACTGATAGCGGTGCTCGCCCTTCAGTAGTAGTAACAACTGTTGCTGCCCCGCCAGTAACCGGAGTAAAACTAACCAGGTTTACGTCACCCATAGTATTAGCAAAGGTAATTCTAAAGTCATCCCCGTCTGGTGTTACCGTTACAGCACCAACGGTAGATAGTGCGGGAATTCCTGCCAGAGCTGTCTGAATATTAGTAGCAGTAGCAGCGGCATCATTGCCAAAATCGATTGGAGTGGTTGAAACCCCACCATAGGTCAGGGTAAATGTTCCTTTAGTTACTCCCCCCATACTTAATGTTTGTACTTCGTTAGTGTTGTTAGGAACACCCTTGATTGTTTCAACAACTGCTGGAGGAGTTGCAAAAGTAATGGTTGATAATATATCAGTGTTTCTCAAAGTATTCTGGAACGTAATGTCATATCTTCCGCGTGCCTGATCCCACTTTACCAGTACATTACCGGTGCCCACATTGGGTAGAGCCTCCAGGGCTGCCTGTATTCTGGCTGCAGTATCAGTACCATTAGCTCCAACCTGTATAAATCCTGTAGTTTGATCGTCCAGGGTCAGGGAGAAAACTCCACCTAGATTGCCCCCATTGGCTATGGTTGGAAAAGTTAAAGTCTGCACCTCATTACGGCCTGAGACAAAATCTAAACCAGAATCCAAATTACCGCTAAATATCATTTCCGTAGTAGCCCGGGCTTCAATGGTTTTATATCCGGCAATACTAATGTTGGTCGGATCACCATTAGTATCCAGATCCCAGGTATCAGGATTGGCCAGCCAGCCCTGTACCCTGAGGCCATCAGCTGTTTCCAGGTTTCCCTCAACATCAAAGTCAAAAGCTCCAGCCCGGGTATAATACCTGTTACTGCCATCGTTAACCACAAAATAGCCGTTGCCGTCAATAGCCA
>JAQUGU010000042.1 GCA_028683995.1 Syntrophomonadaceae bacterium
GCAAACGTCAGAGCAAAACGTAATAATCCCTTTTTGGCAGATGACACAAGATAATAGTTATTACTGTGGTCCAGCAACAGCAGCTGAAATCATTCGTGCCAAGACCTTCACTTCTTATATCGTGGAGTGGAAACGTTCCAGCAAGCTCTTCCATGAATTATGCCACATTGGCTGGGATAGTTAATGGCAGGGGTATTATCTGGTGATCAAATAATTCGTCTAGTGCGAGGAGGCAGTTGATATATTTTAATTGCCTCCTCTTAGCAATGTAATATTCATGATTTTTTTCCGTAGGTGATTAAGTAGTAAAAAGGCAGGAGAAAGGGGATAGTTTATGAAAAGGATTTATATCTTTTTAGTGGTTTTCTTAATGATTGCATTTACTGGTTGTAACCACCCCAGGCATCAACCTGATAACCATCAAATTACAGCGCAGATTAATAAGGTTGACAGCAGTGACACTGATGGTACCTCAGATGTTGTCTATAATGAACTTTTTAAGGAAACACAGATTAGAACTATAAGAGCGCAGCTTCCTGATGGCAGACCCTGGTATGAGTTGGCCATTTCTGATAAAGGTGAAATCTTCGGTTTTGTTCCGAGTAATATCGGGAAGCCAGGAGAATTGATAGTATACAATTTATATACCGGCAAAACCCAGAGTCTTTATAACGCCAAGGATAATTATAGTATAATTTTTTTTAAATTCAATGATAATTACCTGGCGTGGACAGAAGATACTAATTTTGTAGCAGGTTCACCGAGGATAGTGGTGTATGACCGGAAGAATAAAAAAACTATGGTGGTAAGCGATAAAAAGGGGTTGCTGCCTGGGATTTCTTATGAAATGATTGCGCTTGGCAATGATTATTTACTATGGTCAACCAGTGAAAGGGACAATAATAAGCCAAAGTATAAAATTATGAGATATGACTTCGTCAGTCAAAAGGCCACTCCCTTTCGTGAGAATGCTGCCGAGCCGATCATAGGCAAAGACTTTATCGCCTGGCTTGAGCCGGATGAACATATGAAGCATTCAGAGATCTTTTTCAATGACCTTAAAGACCATTCAATTCATAAGATCATTACCCCGGGTCAACATCCCGGATATATCGATACGGATGGAACAAGCATCGTGTTTACCGGGTTTAGTACCACAGATCCTGGCTTAAAGATGCTATCAATTTATGAACCCGAGAAAACACCAAAAATAAAGGTTATTGACCGATCCAGATGGGGTTATTATGATTTTCCACAGATAAGTCCAGATTTTGTTGGCTGGAGAGGCGGTTCGAAGGTGAGGGTTTATTCCAGGAAGGATGCAAAAACGATAGTTTTTGCTGAAGAATATGGAGATTGTACCGAAGTAAAGCTCAGTAATAAATTCCTGATGTGGCATTCACCCGCTATCAAAGATGCTAATGAAAGTAAACGTAAAGCTATGGAACAAAAAGTAACCCTTTCTGATCTGCATATATTTTCAAAGGAAGGTATGTGATGGTGATTGTAAGCGCTAACAACAAGATCCTCAATGGTTTCGGCAAAGGATGCAAGCCTCTTATTGGGGCTAACCTAATAGATATAGATAATAATAGATAGGAATTTGCATTTGCTTTTTTCCCTTCTCAGTATATCACTGGGTAATATTGTAATGCTATCATTATTGGTACAATATTACCTACGATATTATCATTTGCATAAAATAAACCGTTACTTAACTATGAGCCAAAAACCTTTTTCTATCGGGGTTAGAATGGAGCACCCGCAGGAATTTATTGATAAGGCCCAGTATGGTGATGCGGCCGGACATCCTGGGCTAGGCGCCGCTGATTATAAGCTGGCCTATCATTCGCCCAATGGAAGATCAGCTTATACATTTTGTATGTGTCCCGGTGGCTATGTGGTAGCTGCGGCTTCGGAGGAACAAGGTGTTGTTACCAATGGCATGAGTCAGTCTCAAAGAGATGGGAATAATGCTAATGCCGCTATACTGGTAGGAGTTAAACCGGCTGATTATAATAGTCCCCATCCTCTGGCAGGTATTGAATTTCAAAGAAAGTGGGAAAGGCTGGCTTATAAAATAGCCGGAGAAAACTACCAGGCTCCGGTGCAACTGACCGGAGATTTTCTGACTGATCAGCCCAGTACCCGCTGGGGCAGGGTGCAGCCTACCTACACACCGGGAGTTGTATTCGCCCCGCTTAAGAATTGCCTGCCTCATTATGTTACAGAAACCCTAAAAGAAGCGATAGGGTATTTTGATACCAGAATCAAGGGTTTTGCTATGCCGGATAGTATTTTGACCGGGGTTGAAACTAGAAGCTCTGCACCGGTTAGAATAAACCGAGATGAAAATGCGCAATCAAACATTTATGGTTTATATCCTATGGGAGAAGGAGCAGGCTATGCCGGAGGTATAATGTCATCTGCAGTTGATGGAATCAAAACGGCGGAAAAAATCATGCTAAAGTATGCACCTCTGCAATAGCGCAAATCAGTATATTGTTTATTAGCTAGTAGTAATGATCAGTCAGCTAACAACAAATAGTTTAGATTTCGGGGGGTGATTTCAGTGTAAACGATGGCCCTCATTTTTATTAAATTTGGTTCCGGTTACTATCTTTGTGAGCGGTGGCGAAGCTTTGAAAGTGGTTCCGCATATGGTATCATAATTTAAGGCGGTGAATATACTGTGACCAGGACTGATAAATTATATGCTCGAATTGTTAATAATCCCAAAGACGTTAATTATAAAGAGTTAGATAAACTGCTTCTAAAGTATGGATTTGAACGTAGCAACCCTGGATCAGGATCGAGTCACTATACATATCGCCATCCTGAATTAGTTGATATATTGACGATACCATTTAAACGACCTGTAAAGGCCATATATGTACAGCAAGCTATTGCTGCCATAAAGCAGCTTGAGCAAAGGAGCGGATAGTTATGAAAAAGGATATTGATTACTACCTGGATCTTAACTATGATATGAAAATTAGGCGACTTTCAGAAGAAGAAGGCGGGGGTTGGGTAGGTGAAATTCCTCTTTTACCTGGTTGCATGTCTGATGGTGAGACTGTTGAAGAATTACTCACCAATGTAAATGATGCTAAAAAATGTTGGTTGGAAACCTGTTTAAAAACAGGCCGATCAATACCCGAGCCTCAGGAAGAGGCTTATTCCGGTCAACTTCGCGTACGTCTGCCAAAATCCCTGCACAAAGCCCTGACCGAGAAAGCCAGGGAGGAAAATACAAGCCTTAATCAATATATTGTCTATCAGCTAGCCCGTAGCACCGGTCAACAAGTTAACAAATAGTTAGATACTGGTTACCATGATAATCTTATACGTTACTTCTCAATAGAAAGAAAGAACAAGGATAAACTATTTAGATAATAGTCATCGATGATACCCCGGTAAGCTGTTTTCCAGGTGTCAACCATAACTCTGGCAATCGCCGCTGCATCCGCAACAGAAGCGTCCCTAATCCTCATTGGTAAAAATCACACTCCAGCTATTTCAATTAACTGCCGTTTCAAGTCTGTTCACATTGTATTAAATTCATACTGGTTCCATATTGCCATGATATACTATTTTCAAAAGCTTAAAAAGGAGGAGCCGCGGTGGCTACATTGCTGATCGTTGAAGATGATAAAGACATCAATGAAGCCATTGGCGAATATCTGCGAAATGCGAACCATGAGATTATTTCTGCATACGATGGCGCGGACGCCTTGGATAAATTTTATGAAAATCAAATAGACCTCGTTGTTTTAGATATAATGCTGCCCAAATTTTCCGGGCTGGCTGTTCTGAAAGAAATCCGTAAAACAAGTCAAATTCCCCTTCTCATGCTTACAGCTATTGACAATGAATCCACACAGGCGGCCAGTTTTGACGGACAGGCCGACGATTATATTACCAAACCTTTTTCGATGGTGCTACTGGGCAAACGAGTCACCGCCTTGCTGCGCAGAAGTAAAAAACAGGAACAGCCGGAGATTATGCAATTTGGCGATGTAAGCGTGAATTTTTCCGGCTATGCCGCCTGTGATTCAGATGGGGACATTAATATAACACCCAAAGAAATTGAAACGCTGAAGCTGCTTATTGAATATAAAGGTCTGGTCTTATCAAGAACACAGATAATAGATGCTATATGGGGGGATGACTACCCGATTATCGACCGAACTATCGACACCTATATCAAAAATATCCGTAAAAAGCTTAAACTGGACTGTATCGAAACGGTCAAGGGTGTTGGTTATAAATTTGAGGTGAACAAATGAAACGGTTGAAAATCTTTCCGAAAACCTTTTTATATACCCTGGGACTGATGCTGTTCATCACTATAATAGCTCACGGGCTGATTTATTTCTTCGCGGGTTCATTGGTTGTTTCCTCAAATGCAGTTGAAAATGGTACCATTCAGGTTGCGTTCAACCTATCTGATTATATTGCAGCTAGAATAATTTCGATATTGCCAATCTCCGTACTCATTTGTTTAATATTATCAGTTACATGTTCTTTTCTCTTTGCTAAAGCGATTACCAAACCTATCAGACGCATCTCGGCTGAAACTGCCCGAATGGCCCTTTTGGAAAAAGACGTAAAATGCAATATCCGGTCAGGTGATGAAATCGGGGCCTTGGCCGACAACATCAATGGTTTATATCAGAGCCTGTTATCTACTATTCGGAATCTGGAAAATGAAATTGACAAGGTAAGGGAGTCGGAAAGATCCAAAGTCGACTTTTTAAGAGCAGCCTCCCATGAATTGAAAACCCCTGTTGCCGCTGTAAATGCCATGCTGGAGAATATGATTCTCGGGGTGGGAAAGTACCGGAATCATGAACTATATCTTGGCAAATGCAAGGAATTGACGGAACAGCTTGGCGGCATGATTCAAGAAGTATTAGATGCCTCAAAATTAAGCTCAATCGCAGAGAATGAAGAAACAGTGACTGTGAACCTGGCGGATTTTATCGCTCCCTTATGCGAACCATATCATATTATTGCCAGGGCCAGGGGAATCGATTTTTGTTTCGATAAATCCGACAGTTTTGAGGTGAATCTTTCTCCCCGGCTATTTGGCAGGGCATTTTCCAACCTGCTTGCCAACGCAGTTTCTTATACTGAAAAAGACCATACCATAAATGTGTATTTTAAAAACAAAAATCTCATTATTGAAAATGAATGTGAGCCCATACCGCCGGAGCATCTTGAACATTTGTTCGAGCCCTTCTATCGGCCGGAATTTGCCCGGGATAGAGATTCCGGTGGCAATGGCCTTGGTCTATATATTGTTGATACCATTTTTAGTGTCTTAAACGTTTCCTATCAGTTTATACCTATGCATAATCAAAAAGGAATGCGTTTCTGTATTCAGCTTTAGCATAAGTAAGTTCTCCAACTCTCTGCTTTTATCGAGCGGAGAGTTTTTATTTTTTTCAAATAAATTATCAAGTTTCATACTGGTTCCATATAAGCGGTATAGAATGTCACTGTAATAAGATTTTATGAAATCCAAATCAAGGAGGAGATGTTATATGAGCTTTTTGCTTCGAGCATTTTTGCATGTCACCCGTAAAAAAAGTAAAAGTGCATTACTGTTTGCCGTTCTGTTCATTATCGCCACCTTGGCCCTAACCGGTATATCCATAGGCAATGCCACATCACAGGCACAATCCAATCTTAGGGCATCATTGGGGGGCAAATTTACCTTATGGCCCAGTATGGATCCACAAAATCCATATGTGAAAACCGAACAGTTTTTCGAGGATGGGCAATTTTGTATAGGTTGTTATAACACAGAAGCAGTATATCCTGAAATGATTGAGTCCGTTATGAAGGTTGATGGTATTAAATACTATAATGCCGAATTATCGTGGAGTCCTGACGCTGATGATTTTAGGTTATGCAAGGGAAGCATGGCACTGCCCCTTGAGGAAAAATATAAGAAGATGGTGAACTGCATAGGCGTGTCGGATACCGAACATAATGAATTTTTTACTTCCGGAACCATAAGGTTGGTGAAAGGTAAAAACCTCAAACAGACAGATTCCTATTCAGCCATTATTAGCACGGATCTTGCCGAAAAAAACGGTTTGATGTTAGGAGATAAACTGCGGTTTCGAACGGCTCAGGGCGATTCAACCAGTTCAACCGCCAGTGCTGGCCGTCTTATCGAATTGAAAATTGTAGGTATGTTTAAGGTACAGGGGAAGTGTGCTCCCAAAGGTTTTCAAACACCTTATGATATGACTGAGAATTGGATCTTTACTGATAGGGATTCGGCGATGGAGGCGGCTTATGGATATACTGGGAAATACCATTATTGTGAAGCCAATTTCTATATTAACGACCCTTCCAAGCTGAATGAAATCGTCAAAAAGGTCAAAGCTCTTAAACTCAATTGGGTTCCCTACGAGATTAATACGTATAGTGAAAGCTATAAGAAAGCCGCCCTTCCCCTGGAAAGATTGGGGAGCCTGATTCATACCCTGCTCATAATTATTATCATCGTATCCGCCTGTATATTATCACTAATTCTTACCATGTGGGTACGGGACCGCATTCACGAGACCGGAGTTCTGCTGTCAATGGGGATAAGCAAGGTAAACATCATCGGACAATTTTTAGTCGAGGTAATGTTGATTGCCGTGTTCGCTTTCGGACTGGCCTATTTTTTTGGGAACACCATTGCGCAGAATGTAGGAAATACACTAATGAAACAACAAACAGTGCAGCAAGAGCACGATAAATCAGGCGGATTTGCTATATCTTTGGGAACGGAGCAAAAAAAAGTTGGTGAGACGCCGGTCGAAGCTGAAGGGCCATTGGATCTGGATAACCCGGCGTCGGTTAAAAATATTAAAGTGGAGGTTACAGTGGATGATCTGCTTGAACTATATAGGCTGGGTATATTAATCATTATCTTATCGGTTGGGATTTCTTCGGTGACGGTCATGAGGCTTAAGCCACGGGAAATTCTCTCTATGATGAGCTAAAAGAAAGGTGGTGGATGAAAATGCCGGTTTTGGAGATATCAAACCTGACCTACTCTTATAACAACCAGAAAAATGTTCTGGAAAATGTGTCCGCGCAGATGGAAAGCGGGAAAATGTATGCTATTCTGGGACCGTCCGGCTCCGGCAAGACAACTTTACTATCATTGCTCGGCGGTCTGGACCTGCCTGTAAACGGTGAAATTATTTTTGATGGAAAGGATATCAAGGACAAAGGGCTAGAATATCATAGACGAAATAATGTGGCGATGATTTTTCAGAACTACAATTTGATCGACTATATGAATCCCGTTGAGAATGTCAGATTAATGGCCAAACAGGATCCCCTGCCTATCCTAATGCGCCTGGGGCTTACCCTGGATGAAGCCAGGCGCAATGTGCTCAAGCTGTCCGGCGGTCAGCAGCAGCGGGTGGCCATAGCTCGGGCACTGGCCTCCGATGCCCCTGTTATCCTGGCGGATGAGCCCACCGGAAATCTGGACGAAGATACGGCAGCAGAAATTGCCGGCGTTTTAAAAGAAAGCGCCCATGAGTTTCAAAAATGTGTGATAGTTGTCACCCATAATAATGAAGTCGCGAAACAGGCGGATGTCGTATTCACTTTGAAATATGGCAAGGTTCAGTTGGTTTAATGATTATGGATTTATCCAGTTTTAGATTGTAATTGGGAATAAAAGACATGCCCTGTATAATATTTTAGTCCACAGTGTGTCGAATGGCATCCTCCACGAATGCATTGAGGGACACGCCGCGGGCAGACGCTGCAAGCGCGGCTTTGCGGTGCAACTCCGGCTGAATGCGGACATTGAAAGAGCCTTTGAACGGCTTTTCGGGCTGTTTACCGCTTTTTTCGCAGAATTCCAGATATTCATCAACAGCATTATGGAAGTCTTCGGTAAGAGTTTTCACGCTGTCACCTTCGAATGAAAGCATATTTTTTATGCCGATAACTCTACCGTGAAATACTGCATCTTCTTCGGAAAATTCAATGCTGCCAGTGTAGCCCCGATAATGAATGTAGTTGCTCATAACAATCCCCTTTCTTGTAAGGCGGTAATAACATCCTCCACTTGATACGGCTTGAGGATGTTTCTGGGGTGCGGCTTGTGCAGCCGGATGTAATCGCCGTCCCCATTGGTGAAAGCTACTCTTGAACCGCTTGTTTTACCCAAGTTGGTCTGCTCATAATCGAAGTAACCAAGCAGAGCGGTTAATTCTTCAAAAGTGAAATCTTTTGGTTTTGATAGCAGACGAGCCATCAACTTTTCTTTTTTACTCAATATCTTCACCGCCTGGTTATAGTATATCCAGTTTTCAAGAAGATGCAACTAAATTTAGTTGCACGATGAAATTATTTTATTCCGCTTGCATTGAGCATGCAGAATGTTAAGGGGCAAGACAGAGGACCGATAACCGGAAGGTGAAGGGATAGAGCCCCGGAATGTGTGAAAATCGAGTAGGGGCGGGTCTCAAAGATACCCCTTACAATAGAGAGAAATTTGCTTTGTCCAGATCAGTATAGCACTGGGTAATATTGTACTTTGGTGGTGGCTTTGATAAAATGAGCCGTGTTCTCAATGATATGGGAAGAGAATATGGAAATGAGGCGTGGCTTGAGGCGCCCGGTCGTTTTAAAGAAGGAGCCGTAATCATCTCTGAAATCACGAATGTCATCGTGGCTTATCTCACCGGGGAAAACTACAAGACGGACGAAAAATTACGAGTTTATGCACTAAACTGAATTTGACAATTCCATAACTTGTTTTATGCCGTTGAGCAAGTATCGTTCATTGTTTTATTTCGCCCCATAATTGTCCTAAACCTGGTTCTTTAACCCAATACTCAATATATTCCCAATACAGTTTTTCGGTTGGTATTTTATTATACTGCTTACAAGATAACTAGTGTTTTTCCCGGCTAGAGTCTTTCATTATGAGCTATTTACAATGTATCGGTCAGGCTTTTTGGCAATGTTATCGAAAAAGAGCTTCCTTCTCCGGGGGTACTTTCAGCAGTAATCGTACCTCCGTGTCCTTCCAGGATAAGCGCTGTAATAGCCAGTCCCAGCCCGGCTCCCCCGTAATGGCGCGAGCGGGAGCGTTCTATCCGGTAGAACGCTTCAAAAATGTGCGTCAGTTCTTCTTTTGCCATACCTATTCCTGTATCCTCGACAGTTATCAATATGTCGTTTTGGCGATCATCAAAAACTATGGCTACTTCACCACCAGCGCGATTATAGCGAACCGCATTTTCAATAACATTACTAAAGGCGCGGCTTAGCAATGCTTCCTTGCCGGTACAATAAACATCGTCACCCGCCTCCTGGTGTAGTGCAACCTGATACTGTTCAGCCACCGGCTCCATTGCTGCCATTATTTCGGCTATCATGACCTTCAAGTTTATTTTTTCCCGGGGTTCAATTGTTCCACTGCCGGACATAGCCAATAGATCATCGATTAGCTGTTTTAAGCGCTCCAGTTGCCGGTTTATTACGCCGGTTTTTCTTTTTTGGGAGTGGCTTGTTCTACGCTCTAATTATCAACAGCAGGCCTTTTGAGTAAACTGATGTTAAGATAATTAAAAAAGACATAGGAGTATGCATTTATAAAGAAAAAAAGGCAGGTCATAGTTATAGGGGGAGGGGCAGCGGGAATGATAGCTGCTATTTCTGCCCGCAGGTTGGGCGCTGATGTCACCATATCTAAACAGCAATCATTTTTCCGTGCTATTTGGCTGCCGTATCTTTAAGTAGATTTATATTCAGATTCGGAGGAAATGCTATCTTCAATTATAATAACCTGCCTTGCCTGGATGTAGACTCTCAAGTATAATGAAACTATGGTTTTGTAAATATTTACAGCAGGCTGGCAACAAAATGAGACAGTTCCCAAAGGAGGTAGCATTATGTCCATATCCTCCCCTAAACCGGACAGGAAATATACCTATGGTGACTACTTGCATTGGCCTGATGAGGAAAGATGGGAAATAATCGACGGAGTGCCCTATGATATGAGCCCGGCACCCTCAACCGAGCACCAGAATATTTCTGCACAACTATTAGGACAATTGATTGCGTTTGCTGCCAACAAATCCTGCCGGGTATTTCATGCCCCCTTTGATGTGCGCCTGCCCCGGAGAAAAGAAAAAGATGAGGAAATAGACACGGTAGTGCAGCCTGACCTGTGCGTCATCTGTGACCCGACCAGGCTCGACGCCCAAGGCTGCAAGGGCGCTCCCGACCTGGTGGTGGAAATAATCTCTCCTGCAACCGCTAAAAAAGACCTGGCGGAAAAGTATAATCTCTACGAAAAGAGCGGGGTCAAAGAATACTGGGTCGTCTTTCCGAAGGATAAGGTTCTCCAGGTATATCATTTAAATGACAAAGATATTTACGAAAAAACCGGAACCTATTACGCCGACGATACCCTGCCGTGCGAACTCTTCCCAGGCCTGGAAATCGACCTGGCCAGGGTTTTTGCCAACATTTAATATTTTATTTAGACCGACCTGATATGTATAAAACTACTCCATTTATCCCTCTATTTCCTTGCAGGGCACATTTATTGCACCAAAATGCTCCAATCTAAGTTCATTCCATTGCCGATTTCTGCAA
>JAQUGU010000268.1 GCA_028683995.1 Syntrophomonadaceae bacterium
ACTTTAAGATTATCGTTTAGAACCAGCACTCGTCTTCCCGGCAGATGAAGTAATACTTCCTGTTCTCCCGGGAATTTTTTAAGCAGCTTTACCATAACCTCCCTCTTGTCATCAGTGTCGTTATCATCATCAATACGTATGTTTAACTCTTTAAGATTTGCAGGTATGGGCTGCACCCGACGCAAGGAGATTTTGGGTTGTTCCTCCCTGGTATCCAGGTAGCCTTCCATTACCACGACCTGGTCAGATTCCAGGTTATCGCCGTTCCTGCGGTAAGCCGAAGGAAAGACCATCACCTCCATACGGCCGCTGAGATCTTCTAAAATAAAGCGAGCATAGCTGTCTCCGCGCCGGCTAACCCTGCGATTCAGGTTAATCACCGTTCCTGCCACCCGTACATAAGAATCACTCGGGTTATTCTGTAAATCAGCCAGTTGACAGGTAGTGAGAAGGGGTAACAGATCCCGGTATTCATCCAGCGGGTTTGCGGAAACGAAAAAACCCAGGACCTCTTTTTCCCGGTTTAGCAGGTCTCTGCTTTCCCATTCCCCTTTTACCCGGGGGCGGGGTTCCTCAATCATACTGCTGACATCACCAAAAAGGGACATCTGGTGGCTGGACTGGCTCTGCTTCACCTGCACTGCCAGTTCTATGCACTCATCCATTATGGACAGGGCCTGCTTACGGGTTATGCCCAGGGAATCGAAGCACCCTGCTGCGATAAAGTTTTCTATCGCCCGTTTGTTAATATGGGCCAGGTCAACCCGCTGGCAGAAATCAAACAGGGAGTTAAACGGACTTTGTTTACGGCTTTCAACTATATTTTTAACTACATTAATACCCACATTCTTAATAGCTCCCAGGCCAAAGCGGATTTTACCTCCGGTCACGGTAAAGTTCTCATAGCTTTCATTGATATCGGGAGGAAGAACCTGAATCCGCATTTTCTGGCATTCTTTAAGATAGAATACTACCCGATCCTGGTTGTCAATCACACTGCTTAAGAAAGCACACATGTATTCTACCGGATAATGGGTTTTCAGATAGGCGGTCTCATACGAAATCATGGCATAAGCAGCGGAATGGCTTTTATTAAACCCATAGCCGGCAAAGCTCTCCATTATATCAAAAAGCCGGGTTGCGGTTTTTTCATCAATAGTATTATACCGGGCCGCTCCCTCCACAAATTTATCCCGCTGGGCGGCCAGCTCTTCCGGTTTCTTTTTGCCCATAGCCCGGCGCAACACATCAGCTTCACCCATGCTAAAACCAGCCAGGTCACTGGCTACCCGCATAACCTGTTCCTGGTATAATATGACCCCGTAAGTCTCTTTTAATATGTTTTCCAACCGGGGATGAATGTACTCTATTTCCTGGCAGCCATTCTTACAGTTTATGAAATCCTCCACCATGCCGCTGCCCAGAGGACCAGGCCGGTACAAAGCAATAACCGCTATCAGGTCTTCAAACCGGGTGGGCTTCATTTCTCTTAGTATCCGCCGCAGTCCATCACTTTCCAGTTGAAATACCCCGATGGTATTTCCCTCTCCCAGCAATTCATAAACTGCTGAATCATCCAGCGGGATACTTTCCCAATCGATTTTTTTCCCCGCAGTTTTTTCTATTATTCCCAGGGCTCGGTCAATAACGGTAAGAGTTCTCAATCCCAGAATATCCATCTTTAAAAGGCCTATGTCCTCAACCGTTTCCTTGGTAAACTGGGTAACTACATTTCCTTCCGCGGTTTTCTGCAGTGGAAGAATAGAAGTTAAAGGTTCTTTGCCAATTACTACCCCAGCCGCATGAATAGACGCATGCCGAGGCATCCCTTCAACTGCCCTGGCCATATCAATAATTTTACGAGCGGTAGTATCATTCTGATAGGCCTGGGTAAGATCAGGGGATATCTCCAGGGAGCGGTCTATGCTTACCCCCAGTTCCGCCGGTATCATCTTCGCCAACCGGTCTACATCACCATAAGGTATATCCAGAGCCCGCCCTACATCTCGTATAGCCGCCCGGGCTGCCATAGTCCCAAAGGTTATAATTTGGGCCACCCGGTCAGCGCCATAGCGATTAACTATGTATTCTATTACCCGGTCACGTTTCTCAAAACAAAAATCAATGTCTATATCCGGCATGCTTACTCTTTCTGGATTGAGAAAACGCTCAAACAGCAGATCATATTTCAAAGGATCAATAGTGGTAATACCCAGGACATAGGAAACCAGACTACCTGCAGCCGAACCCCGTCCCGGACCCACTGGCACCCCATTTTGTCGGGCCCAATTGACCAAATCCTGAACTATAAGAAAGTAAGCAGCAAACCCCATACTATTGATTACGCTAATTTCGTGTTCCAGCCTTTGCACTATCTGCAGGGAAGGATTCGGGTATTTGCGGGTAAATGCTTCCCGCACCAGCATATCCAGATAGGACTCATCACTGTAACCGGCGGGAATATCGAAATAAGGCAGGTGAAACTCACCAAAACTAAAGTCTACATTACATTCTTCAGCTATACGCAAGCTATTTTCAATAAGCTCGGATCGATCCGGAA
>JAQUGU010000269.1 GCA_028683995.1 Syntrophomonadaceae bacterium
TACTATGATAATTTTTAAGAAACAAGAAGGGCTTTCATTCGAGAATTGAAAAAACTGATAATTGCAAGACAATCTTCCTGGCAGTTATCTGTATCCACTTAAAACCCGCTATTGGTTCTTCATTTCCTCGGGGTCATGGCATCTTTTCAGCATACCGAACACGTTGTATTGCTCTGAGCAATATAACGTGTTATTATTTTTTTAGGGAGGGCGATAACGTGCGGGTTAATCGTTTTGAATGGGATAGTATTAATATTGAGCATATAGCCCGTCATGGTGTCGTTCCTGAAGAAGTTGAAGAGGTATTTATCGGAAGACATCTTGTTAAAAAGTTACGTAAGGGCCGATATTTGGTTCTTGGGCAAAGCGAAGAAGGCCGTTACCTTTTCGTGATATATGATGTTAAGGGGAATCGAATACGGATAGCAACAGCAAGGGACATGGAAGATAAAGAACGCCGACTCTATAGAAGAGAGGGGGGTTAAAGAATGAAAAAGAAGTTACCGGCTTTTAAATCAGAAAATGAGGAAACTTTATTTTTGGAAAATAACAGCGTTGCTGATTATTGGGATACTCTGGAGGATGGAGAGCAATTAGAATTATCTCCTGAACTAGCCGAAAGAATTAAGAAGCGTAGTCAATTAAGAATGATAAGCCTACGTTTACGTGAGGACCAAATTGAAGCGGCAAAGAGAATTGCCCGGGATAAAGATATCCCGTACCAGGTTCTTCTTCGGTCCTGGATAACACAGGCGATTAAAATAGAAGAAAGTAAACATACATCCCCGGGCAGGTAACCCCAACCTGACCATGACCAGCCTTGGACATAATTTTATTGTGTCGCTGTCTTTCGTTCTGCTAGAATTACCATAAGCTGGTTAAGCATTAATGAAAGAGGTGATTTCCCATTATGTTTCAGGCTCCCTCCAAGTTGGATATCCAAACCCGAATAACCCAGAATTACTGGTCGGCTGAAAGGGTTGATGCCAATTCTGATGTCCAGGTAATCAGTACTGCAGCGGGCAGGACTCATTTTGTGGCTCTCAGCCATGATGACCGGATATGGGTTTGTATGCCCAAAGATAATACGGAAACCGGTAATCAACTGGAACAGACCGATCTGTCAAGTATAGTGGTAGCTTTGAATACCGGACTCCAGGATGAATTGCTCATCTTTGGCGCCAGGGTAAACTTTTTGCATGTAATAAGGGAGGAAGCGCAAGGTTTATCTGCACCGGTAGAGTTTACTCTGGCTCCTCCGGGCAATACCAGCAGAATTGCCCGGATTTTTACCCAGAAAATAGACCGTGATATGTACATCGGTATTCTTTATCAATACGGGGAAGAGGAGCGATATGCTTTTTCCTTTTGCATTTGGGATATGGTTTCACCCAACCCGCCGTTTATCAATACCAATCTGACTACAGATACCCTGGAGTGTGCCTGGTGGGGAGAAACAGAAGATGACCTCGTATTCGTGACCATCACTGACGATACTTTAGTTTCTTACGATATCAATACTTTTAAGATTAATTATGTGGCCGTTGCCAGCGGGCCCAAGGTAAAAAAACTGGATACCACGGTTGCAGGAAATGGCGATAAGGTATTGTATGCTTTACTGGATGATGGGAAATTGTACCGTCTGCGCCAGGAGAATGACTGCTTATTTTGGAATCCTTTGCTGAACGAGGTTGCTCCCCGACGCTTCGACAATTTTAAGGTGGCCTATGTGGGAGAACACCTGCATGTTTTTGCCAGTGCCAATAGGATCCTATACCATCTGGAAAACCGTGATGAAAATATGAATTCGGATTTTCTTCCCATAGCCCGTAATCTCACGGCTTTTTCCCTGGATAAATGCAATAAACATGAGTTAAACCTGGTACTTATTAAGGAATGCGCTCCCGCTGATGATAGCGTTAATTTTGGTTTTGTTGCCACCAACAACGGAATTGAGCATATCTGCTACAACAGTGATTCGGAACAATGGGACAGCGGAAGCATTATGGTAAAATCGGCCAATCAAAAAATATATGAATATAATGCCTATGCCAGCGAAATCACCTTTTTTACCGAGGTAGGAAACCCCTGCCCGGGTCTAGATCTGGAGCTGTGGACTCCCGAATACAAGGAACTGTCCGTAAATGACCGTATCTACAAGGTAAGCCCCAACCGTAGAATTACTGCGCAAACCGATATGATGGGCAAACTGCATATTGTTCAATCGGCGACCTCCCTGAACTCGGCTGATATTGTTCTAAGAATAGCCGGGGCAGATGATGATAATCACTATGTAATCAAACAGAATGGAAAGCATAAGGAGAGGCTCTCTAATATTACGGCCCAATCTTTGCTGGAAGCCAGGAAAGATGACGGCTCCTATTTGATTGTCCAGGAATACCGGCAAGAGCAGGTTCTAAACCATGTGGCCGATGCCATGCACCGTGTCCTCAACGCCAGCCTGCCGGATCGGAAAATGCAGATCAGCAATTCGCTGATTGCCCATAATTCGCCCCTGGACATTTGCTGCTATAACAATGACC
>JAQUGU010000270.1 GCA_028683995.1 Syntrophomonadaceae bacterium
GACAGGGTTTACATACCCTGTCTTTTTACCTCCGGGGTAAAAGTGGACCAGCGATGGATCTTGCGCATAAACGGGGTAGGAGGCTGCTTTAGCTGTTCCTTCATAGCCATGAAAAGAGAGGGAACGTTTCCCGTATGTTTTGCTCCGCCGTGAGCCATGAGTATGGTGGAAGAGTTAAGAGCTGATAATTTATCGTATGAATTCTCCATGAGAGTGGGAAACAGTACTGGTAAGGGGAGAAGCATTTTCCCTTTTACATCACATATTATATCGCCGATATATAACAAGGCTTCCTGATGGTGATAAAGGACGATGTCATGCAAGGTATGCCCTGGTGTGTGCAATACAGCCCAATCTTCAAAGAATGGAAGGACCTGCAAGTCATTAAGGAGAATGTCGGGGTGGATAATGGGGTTAAAAAGTATCCGCTCCCGGTTGCGTTTATTAGTCCTGGCTACGCTCATGGCCATATAGCAGTCCAGTTTATGCTGCAGTGAACCCCCTAACCCAGAGTACCAAAGGTCTACATCCTTATGGGCAACTATAGGTATACCATATTTGCTGCGTAAAGCGGCTGCACCCCCGGCATGATCTGGATGCATATGGGAAACAACTGCCAGCTTGATATCGCCCGGGGGGCGATTAATAACCTGCTTACAATACTCTTCTATGCGTTTAACATCATTAACACAGCCACTATCCAGGAGCAACATACTATCATCATATTCCACTAAATATATACTTGATATATACCCTTCGATTACGTGGATTGTAAACGATAAATAACTCATCTGCAAAATGAAATAACCCCCATATCCAGTCTCAGCCCCCAAGTTAAGGGGGGCTTCGTACCGGTTTACTTTATATTTATCTATTATAAATTTAGGGTCTATTTTATAATTAACCCCCCATGGCCGGAGGCTACAACTACAAATGAAAATAAAGACTGAAGTGTTAGGTCTCAGTTTATTTTTTTATAAACATTCAGTGTCCTTCATAATTTTCCCCCTATGGGGACACGGATGTACCTATCGGTACAATATAGGTAGCAGTGTGTTCAGTGTCTATTTTCTTACTAACCCGTCACGACTGTTAGACGCAACCATTGATAAAAATAGCTGAGGGGGTACGATTATTTTAAAAGAATCCGCAAAAATCCTTTAATAATCCGCGTCTTTCCGCTACCTTAATAGCAACCATAGGGAGCATATGTGTGCCCCATGGGTACGTCAAAAAAGTCTATTCGCTTATTAAACTTCGGCCACAATTTTTCCGGTTTCACTTAAATCATAATCACCTAATCCCTCTAATTCGGTTTTAAAAGCCGAAGATTTAAGGATTTCCAGTACCACTTGAAAGGGTGCCCGGTTGATATCTTCTTTTTTAATTACCAGTTCATATCTTTCTCGCCGTAGAGGGATAAAATCAATATCCCGTACCTGCATGGAGGCTTTTTCATTACCTACGCTAACATCTACGATTCCACGGGAAACAGCACTGGCAACAGCCAGGTGGGAAAATTCCAGGTTTTCATAGCCTTTAACCATCTGACGATTAATGCCTAAAACCCGAAATTGCTCATCAATAAGCACCCTGGTTCCAGATCCGGCTTCCCGGTTAACGAAACGGATACCTGGTTGTATCAAATCTTCCCACTGCTGAATATTTTTGGGGTTGCCCCGGGCTACATAAAAGCCCTGCATACGGCAGCCCAAATGGATGATGACGGCGGGAATACCAGGTAACAGGCGGCGGACATAGGGTATGTTATAGGAATTACTATCACTATCCCAGAGGTGGATAGCTGCCAGGTCGGCTCTATCCTGATAAAGTGCCAGCAGTCCGGCAAAACTACCCAGGTTCTGCCGATAAGCCCGCACTCCTGCCGGGTGATGTTCCAGGTAGCGGCCAAGTATATCCAGGGAAAGGTCCTGCCCACAGATTATCAACCCGGGTTCTTGGGTGGTTTCAACCGCTAAAAGTGGTGACTCCAGAAGGGAAGCCGATGGTATGCCCAATTGTTCATCAAAAACAGGCTCGTTCCCCTTACCTTTGTCAATATACTCTTGTAGATCATGGCTGTCGACTCGAATCTTTTTACCAACTCGGTAGGCCGGGAGTTCACCTCGTTTTACCATTTCATAAACGGTGTATTTGCTTATTTTGAGTATTTCAGCGATTTCTGCTGGTGTAAGGGGGTTGCTTTCTTTACGCATGAGTTACCTCCTATCTAAGTACGAAATATATGCTGATAAAAAAGTTAAAAGTTGTCTTTAGTAAATTACTTTGAATCTGAACTTGATTAAGGTCTAGAGTTAGGAGTCGGGGGTAAGGGGTAAACAGATTATAGCGACAAACCAGGATATATAATTACTTAACACCAATCAACAGGTTTTTCGCAATAGAAACAAACAAAACAGAACTAATTTCATGTCGGAAGTGGTTTGACCATGTAATCTGATCAAATGTTATGTTATATTATATTTAGTTATATTGGGTTGAATGCTGTACATATCGGTCGAATAGTTTAATTT
>JAQUGU010000043.1 GCA_028683995.1 Syntrophomonadaceae bacterium
AAGGCTCCACATACGCTACCTTCCAGGGCTCCGGCCCCAGGGCCCGTAAAGCCGTAGCCGGGTTCATAGTACCTGCTCCCTTTTCCACATCATATGGCTGTTGAATTATACAGCCCTGTTTACCCCAATAATGCTGTAAACGCAGGATAATCTCCTGAAAATTCATGCACTGACCTCCTTTAGTTCCATAAAAACAAAAAACCCGTCCCTGCGGACAGGGACGAGTTTAATCGCGGTTCCACCCTGATTGGCTAAAAGCCCACCTCAAAGTTTCAGGCTTTACTGACCTTAACGGCGTTCTTCCTGCAGCTCCAAAGCGCCTTCGGAAATTTCTCCCTGCCGGTTTCCAGCCACCCGGCTCTCTGTAAGGGTTATAGGCTTCCTACTACTCCTCTTCATCGCCCATTATTAACTTGTTTACAACCATAGTTTAACCAACTGCCCTTGTCCTTGTCAATCGGAAGTCATCTGTTTTTTTCAGCAAACCAGGATGGGTGTCAAGGGGACGGTTCTCCTGACACCTTCCTGAGGTCAAGTGGTATTAAGAGAACCGTCCCCTTGACACATCGGGATAAGGGGTACATTTAGTCGGGAAAACTCCGCCCAAATATCTCTTTCCAGATTTTATTGGCGTTAAAGCTGTCCCCCTGTTCCTCCAGATCCATAGCTTGCTTGATTTTCTTATAGGCTACATTGGCCTGGGCTCCGAAATCCTCCTGCCGCTCAAGTTTACGATTACTACCTTTGGCATACCAATGTAGTTGTTCATTCTTTAGTCCCGCCAGGTATTCCATGAAATCCATTACCATTTCTCCATAATAACTAAAAGAGCTCTGGTTTCCTTCCCATTCGTCCATGAAAATCATGACCAGAGTGTCGATCAGCATTCCGGGGATGGGAACCTCATGAACCATTTTCCAGGCCCGGGTCATGCGGGCCAGGTGCCTTACCTTACCCCCGTATTTGTAATTATATTCATTAATAACTTCAATTTCGCGAATAGGGTTAAAAGTCTGCCATTGCCCTTCCTGGGCATCGGGATAGATAATGTGGTTTTTGCGCGGGCCAATAAAACCGGGGATGATTTCAATCTTAATCCCGTCCTGGAATGGTATTAGCAGGGATTTTTCCTCATTAATAAATGCATCCGAATGAGTCTTGCTTAACACATCCCTGACTTCGTTAAGCAAGGATTCCTGCACATTACCCATGCGCTTATCATATTCCTGGTAAACCTGATAAGGTAACAGAAATAATACATTAATGTTAGTTAGTCCCTTAACAGCCGTTTCCCGGCCATAAGAACCCAGGTAATGTAAATTACGGGTATCGGATCTTATATTCCAGTACCGCAGGTTAAGTATTTGGCCTATTTCCCGGTAGCGTCTACTTATTACTTCCGGGTTGTCAATCTTCAAGTTGTTAATAAACAGCCTGAATTTCTCAGCCAGATCAGTGCCGCTTCCCATCATATTACCTCCTATCAGTCCTGTAGCGCATTTCCGCATTTCCTATAAAAACAACAGTTTCAGTAGAGCCCAGGAGGCCCCGGGGTTGCCAGTTGGGTTAGTTTTACTTCTTATCCCTATTTTAACATGAAAGCGGTCGTTTCAGGATAACATCTTTTTTAAAATGCGGATGGTATTTTTCATATTGAACCGGCGCTCCAGGTGGTATTCCAGGTACCTTTCCAGAAATGATTCCAGCTTGTCCTGAGCAGCAGTTGAGGCCCTTACCCGCTGCAAGGTAACAAGATTGCCAGTTAGCATTAGCCTTAACAGCCCCAGCACCTCGCCAGACAAAACCAGGCAGTCGTTTTCCCCGGCAACACAATCAGGGCAGAGCATGCCACCGGCAGCAGGGCTGAAAGATTTGAGCATATTCCCCTGTTGCCCGCAACTAATGCAGTGATCCAGCACCGGTTGGTAACCCAGCTGCACCAGCAGTTGCATCTCAAAATAGCGCAGTATTAGCGGGTTTAAGCCATTATCATTTATCTCTTCCAGAACCGCCAGGGTAAGCCGGTAGAGCCGCGGCATAGCCATCCGATCCATCAGAGCTTTATCCAGTAATTCCATTAGATAAACACAGTACAGGGTACGCTTAATGTCTTCACGACTATTGCCATAGAAATCAAGCAGCTTACCCTGGGTTATCAGGTCTAATTCCTTACCCCGGTGAAAAAAAAGCAGGGAATGGCAAAAGGGCTGTACACAAGCACGCAGGCTACTGCCGGGCTTCTTAATACCCCGGGCAATACCCCTTAACTTGCCTTCCTTCTCTGAAAAGACAGTAACCAGTTTATCGCTTTCCCGGTAATCCATACTTTTGATAATAATACTTCGGCTTTGGTAATACACTTATCTCCCACCCCAAAATACATTCATAACCTTTACCGGCTGGTTAACACATTCTACCGGCAGTTCCCAATTTCCCTCCAATTGTTGACAATAATTACTGGCTTGCTGCTTACTGCTATATTTAAAATCAAAGGCCAGATAAATTTTCTTAACTCCTTTAGTGCCCAGTTCTCCTACCCTTTTATTAAACAAAGCGGGATTCTTGGCATAGTTACGGTCTATATATGCAAAAATGAAACCATTGTACTTACTCATGCGGGAATTAGCTACAGGATTAAAATCTGCCGCCACTTCCTGCCGCGGGCATGAATCAAGTATTCGTACAGTAATGTTTTCCATGGCTGTTTCGTTTTTAACCAGGGCCATACGCGGTACCGTAACTATAACACTGGGAATGCCACATTCCCGGGCCATTTTTTCTATGGTTGCTATCTTAACCCCGTCCAGGGTGTAGCTATGTACAGCGTAACCGGCCAGGCGAGGTATAATAATAATATCTGGAGACAACCCCAGAGAAGGTAGATGGTGGCCGCCATCAAAAATAACGACCCGATAAGTCCGGGGCCTCATCTTTCGCAGGTATTGCAGCCCGGCCGGACTGCTATGCCAGGTATCCAATTCCGAACATTCAATAATACAGCTGCTTCCCTGCGCCAGATGTTTATCCAGTATAGAAGCGAAATTCCTGCCCTGTTCCGGAGTTACTGCCCGTACCGTTCCTTCCAGGTTATCAAGTTTACGTAAACCGGGGCTAGAAATAAAATCATACCTGCTGCGGGTGGAAACCATATGGGCATAGAGGTTCAATCCCTGTTGGTAACCCAGGGATTTTATCAGGGGGGAGGGATAATTAATCATGACTGCGGTGTAAAACGCAGTCAAAATAATAAAAAGATAAGCTTTTTTTCTCACCCTGGCGGACTATCCTTTCAGCAGTCCTCCCCTTTGCCGGTACTCCTGCACCAGGGAAGCAGCATTGCTGCTACCGATGCGGTCGACCCCTGCATCTATAAGCTGCAGAACGAAATCCAGGCTCCTCACCCCACCACTGGCTTTTATCTTTAAACTTTCGCTTTTATGAGATTTAATTATCTCAATATCCTCCAGACTAACCCCGCGAGTGGAAAAACCGGTGGATGTCTTAATGAAATCAGCACCACTTTCACTAACCAATCGGCTGAGCATTTCCAACTCCGCTCTATCAAGCAAGGCCGTTTCAACAATAACCTTTAATAAAAAATTATAGTCCTGCTTTAATTCCAGCAAACTCTTAATTTCTTGCTTCACCAGAACGAAATCCTTATCTTTAACTGCCCCGATATTTATAACCATATCCAGTTCACTTGCCCCCTGCTGCAGAGCCTGCCGGGCAGAAAACACCTTGGTAGCGCTATCTTCCGCACCCAGAGGGAATCCAATAACCGTACATAATTTTACCCTGCTTCCGGCCAGGTAATCTTTCCCCAGGGCCAGGCGCCAGGGATGAATGCAAACAGCAGTCATACCGTAGTAGACTGCCTCTTCGCACAATATCCTGATATCTTCCCCTTTAGCCTCCGGTTTGAGGTTGGTGCTGTCCATCCAGGCAGCAATCATTAATAATCTCCTCCACTCAGGCGATAACCCAACTGTTTCAAATTCTTCTCATTATCACGCCAGTTCTTCTTAACCTTTACCCATAAATCCAAATAAACCGGTCTTCCCAGCATAGCCTCTATATCCTGGCGGGATTGTTCCCCGATACTTCTTAACATTTGCCCGTTCTTACCTATAATAATCCCCTTCTGGGAGTCTCTTTCCGTATAGATAACCGCCCTTATATAAGTCTTACTTTTAGCCTGGCTGTCAAATTCCTCAATCTCCACTGCCAATGAATGCGGTACCTCATCCCGGGTTAGTATCAGAGCCTTTTCCCGAATAAGCTCGGCAGCAATAAAAGACACCGGCTGGTCGGTCAAATCATCCTCGGGGTAATAGAGCGGCCCTTCCGGCAGGTAAGCATAGGTCTTTTCCAGTAAACCGGGAATATTAGTCCCCAGCGTAGCTGACAGACATATGATTTCAGCAAAATTCATATGACTGGTAAAATCCTTTATATGTGCCTCTACCCTGCTTTCATTAGCCAGGTCGATTTTATTTACCAGCAAAAATATGGGTACGGGAGCATCCTTGAGCTGGTTTAAAATAAACTGCTCACCACCCCCAAATGGCCTGCTAACATCAGTCATATAGTAAATTAAATCTACTTCTTCCAGGCTGCGGGTAGATACCCTTACCATATATTCTCCCAGCAGGTGCCTGGGCTTATGAATACCGGGAGTGTCGATAAATATTATCTGGCCTTCCGGTGAAGTATATATTCCCTGAATGCGAGTGCGGGTAGTCTGCGGTTTTTCTGATACTATAGCAATTTTTTCTCCAATAACGGTGTTCATTAAGGTGGATTTGCCCACATTAGGGCGTCCCACTATACTTACAAACCCTGATTTCAAAAGTTAACCCCCCTATTTTCCCAGAGAAAAAATTTGAGGAAGCATCTCGCTCAAATTATATTCTTTGTAGCTGTTTTTTTCATCGGTAATTATTACATTCATCTCAGGGGAAAATTCGGCCAGTACCTGCAGACATGCCCCACAAGGATAAATATATCCCTGACCACTTCCACTGATAGCTATGGATTCAAACTTCTTCTCTCCGGAGGTTACGGCTTTGAAAACGGCTATGCGTTCAGCACAAACGGTAAGACCATAGGAAGCATTTTCCACATTGGCCCCGGTATAGATGGTACCGTTTTTACCCAGTAAAGCGGCACCCACTTTAAAACCCGAATAGGGAGCATAAGCATTATTTCGGGCTTCTTGAGCCTTACCTATCAGTTCATCGATGATCATTTACAGACCCTTCCTTATATAAAAATAAACGCGGTGTTGAGTGGTCGGCAGGGCAGACACACGGGTCTGCCCCTACATTATTCACGACTGATCCTATAATCCCTTACCTTGACTCCTCACTCAAAACAAATAACTTCATTTTTACCACCTATCTTCGTACTAAAAATGTGGTCCAAAGATGACTACGGCCATTAACAGAGCTCCTATGGCCGCGAGCAATACCGCACCGGCAGCCAGGTTTTTCGCCAGCCTGGCCAGGGGATGATACTCTGCAGTTACCAGGTCCACTGTTTTCTCAACTGCCGTATTAACCGTTTCTGCTACCAAAACCATAAAAACAGTAAGAATGAGCAGGCCCCATTCCGTAGAGTTAAGCTTGACCACCAGGGCAACAATTACTACCAGTATCGTGGCCAGGATATGTATTTTCATATTCTTTTCGTTTTTGATGCAATAAATCAGGCCTGCTATGGCACAGGAAAAACTCCTTCTTAACCTGCCCATTTCCACCCCATTTTACCTTTCCAGCTTAACCGCCTGCATTATTTTCTCTTCCAGGGAGCGCATTACCCTGGCTTCCTCATCAGTTTCGTGGTCATAGCCCATAAGATGCAGCATACCGTGGGCTACCAGGTAACCCAGTTCCCTTTCCAGGCTGTGCCCATATTCACTACTCTGCAGTGATGCCTGTTCCAGTGAAAGAACTATATCACCTAAAATATTTAGCTCTTCACTGGAATCATAATCAGGTTCCTCATCAGACAACTCATTCATAGCAAAGGAGAGAACATCAGTAGGACGATTTTGTTGGCGATAAATAAAATTTAATTCCTGGATATAGCTATTATCCACTATCATCAGGCTAACTTCACTGTTTTTAGGCAAACGGATTAGTTTGGCCACCGCATTACATACATTAATAATTACCTGCTGCAGTTCTTTCCCGTAATTAATCTTATTCTGCTGGTTGATTATCATGGTCTCCATACTTTTCTCCCCTTTTTTCAAACTCGCGCACGATTATTTCAGGATATTCGATACGTCTATGGTATAGCCCTTCAAGACTCGTACAAAATGAATTAGCAATAACATCCAAATCCTTGAAGGTCAAATCGCAAGATTCCAATTGCCCGTCATTAAGCTTATCCTGAATTATCCGGCGAACCATATTCTTTATCTTCTCCGGCGTAGGATCCTGCAGTGACCTTACTCCGGCCTCGACCGAATCTGCCAGCATAACCAGAGCAACTTCCTTGCTCTGCGGTTTGGGACCTTCATAGCGGAAAGTATCCTCACTCAGAGTACCTTCCCGATCCTCTTCCAGAGCACGGCTGTAAAAATACCTGGCCAGGCTGGTACCATGATGTTGTTCAATAAAATTAATAATATCCTGAGGTATGTGAGCTTCCCGGGCCAGTTCCACGCCCTCCCGAACATGGGAAGTAATTATTAAGGCACTTAAGGCCGGGGCTATTTTCTCGTGGGGATTATCAAATCCCCGCTGGTTTTCCACAAAATAGTCTGTCCTCTTGATTTTGCCAATATCATGATAATAGGCCCCCACCCTGACCAGCAAGGGGTTGGCACCAATAAATTCTGCTGAAGCTTCCGCCAGATTCCCCACCATTAAGCTATGATGATAGGTGCCCGGTGCTTCCATCAGCAGTTTCTTTAACAACTCATTGTTAGGATTTGATAATTCCAACAATTTAATCATGCTGGTAATAGAGAAAGCGGATTCCAGATAAGGAAGAGCCCCGATCATTAAAACTGCGGAAAGAATACCATTAACTGCGCCAATGACTATACCTACCAGTATGAGGTTTAGAGTAACATTCCCGCCAATCAAAGAAAGGGTTAGAATACTGATTATGTTGGCCAGGGCAATATAAAAGCCAGATCGAGCCAGGTCAGAGGTCTGGTTCAGGCGGTAAACCTGAAAAATTCCCACGGTTCCACCAGCAAAAGCAGTAATGGCATAAAATAACTGGTTACCCTCGGTCAACAGGCCTACGTACAGAGCCATAACCATGGTAAGAAAATAAGCCAGACGGTTGTCCAATAAGATGGCAATTAACATAGAGCCGGCAGCTACCGGAGCCAAATAGCCAATTAGCGCATTTATACCAGGCATTTCCCCAATCTTTATCACGGTAAGAAAGCGAGTAATAGATAATATCAAAATAAAAATTAGGCCGATCAAGAGCATTAACTTGTGGTCTTCATAGATTTTTTTGTAATAGCGGCGTACGAATTCTATAGTCAACCAAAAGGTAAGTAAAACAAAAATAGCGGAACCAACCAGAGTAAGTGGATAGCTCTTACTTCTTTGAATTCCCAGTTGTTCCAGGGTAGAAATCTGTTCAGCCGTAACCCGTTCACCCTCACGGACGATTTTTTCACCGGGCTTGACCGTTTTCTGAACCGGTTTAACTGCATCCATGGCTTCCTTGATAGCCTTGTCCGTGGCTTCCTTATTGAAAACCAGGTTGGGTTTAATGGCGTTAATTATTACTATTTTCATTATTTCCCGGGCCTGCAAGGAATACTCCAACTGGTCTATCTGTTTGGAAGCCTGGTCAAAAACACCGTCCAGATTCTCCTCGGTTATGGGTTTTTGCATTAGGCCGGGAATAATACTCAGTGAGGTCACCTGCATCTGCTGTAAATCTTCAGGGGTGGCATTAATTAAATATTGGGCCAGTTGGCCGGAATTATTCCCGGTCTCAACCTTTCTTCCCTCTTTATTCGTGCTGTCCAGCAGCTCCTGCAACTTATCATTATTATCTTCCCCGGCAACCCGAATATCATTGACCAGGCTAAAAAAGCTGTTTATCTCATTCCCGGTCGCGGTCAGAGCGTAGGTGTCTTCCTGATAAACCTTTTGTACCTTATCCGCAGCCTGTTTTCTCAGTTCCTCAGTTTTGGCCTCATCAATTATTATCGATGTAGTACTGGACTGAATATCACGCCGGGCTACTTCATCCGGCTTCAAGGTTACCTGTTTAGGGTTAAAATTGCTAAATACAATTAGAATGGTAATAGAAAAGAAAATTAGAACACCCAGCACCTTTTTGGTGTTGGGTTGCCCCCAAAAGGCTAAAAATCTTTTGCTGATTAAATCAGAAATGCCCTGTATTCTCATGAATACTCCCCTTAGCTAATCGAACTGCCGTTTAAATGAAAGGAGGTGAAAGGCTAGTCCGTTTACTGATGATGCTCTGCCACCGCTTCATAGCATTCGTAAGCGTTAATAATCTTTTGTACCAGCGGATGGCGAATGACATCTTCCTTGCTCAGGTACTCAAAGGACACACCCTTTACCTTACCCAGTATCTTCTGAATCTCAATTAAACCTGAATACTCTTCTTTAGGTAAGTCCACCTGGGTTATATCACCTGTAATAACCGCCTTGGAGCCAAAACCCAGCCGGGTTAAAAACATTTTCATCTGCGGGGGGGTGGTATTTTGGGCTTCATCCAAGATAATGAAAGCATTATTAAGGGTACGCCCTCGCATATAGGCCAGCGGAGCAATTTCAATAATGTTCTTTTCTAAATAACGCTGGGTAACATCTACGCCCAATATATCAAACAGCCCATCATACAAAGGCCGCAAATAGGGATTAACCTTTTCAATAAAATCTCCCGGCAGAAATCCCAGTTTTTCTCCTGCTTCCACCGCCGGTCGCACTAGAATAATACGTTCTACATCTTTATTTTTTAGGGCATTGACCGCCATTACTACAGCCAGATAAGTTTTTCCAGTACCGGCAGGACCAATCCCAAAAACTACATCATCTCTTATGATAGCTTGAACATAGCGCTTCTGTCCCAGGGTTTTGGCCTTTATAGCCTTGCCCCGGGTAGTAGTTACAATAGTACCGGAGACAATATCCCGGTGCCTGGTCTTTTCTCCCCGCTGCAGGAGATTGTTCATGTAGTTGATATCGCTGATATTTAACTGCTCTTCACTCTCAACTATGTCAATTAAATTTCGTACCAGATCAAAGGAAAGATTTACATCTTCAGAATTACCCTTAATATAAATATCTGCACCCCGGGCAGAAATATCCGCCGGGCATATACTTCTCAAGTATTTAAAATTATCATCCCCGCTGCCAAAAAATATGGCCGCTTCTTTATTGTCCTTAAGAGATATTCTGGCTTCCTTTTCCGCCAATAAAAGTCCCCCTATTTCTTGCCTAAAATTTTAGTGGCCGTCCTTAAATAATTACTATAGCAATTTCTTAGTTATTATAGCATATATGCCTAATCAATTACTATTTGGGGATATATTTATAGGCTGCGCAGTAGCTATATCTTCTATAGTCTCAACTGAAATCCGAGCTCGTAATATGGGGTCGCTGGGGCGAGAAAGTATGTCGACCCGGGATTCGCTGATTTTAGGGTTTTTACCCATTTTCCGGACCAGTGTTTTCATAGCCTGCTCCCGGGCGATCTTAACTGCTTCTTTTGCGGTAAAATCGCGAGTTTTTTTAGTTTTCTCCTTTAGTTCTACCTGAAAAAAGCCAAACTCACCTGGTGGACTCTTTACTATCCTTTTCTTAACCTCTTGCTCATAAAGGGGGTAGGTCTTTTCCCTTTGACCTTTTACAAAAAATGTTTTCCAGGGCGTTTCAATATATATTTTGCTTAGTTTCCTACCGCTTAAAACCAGCTTCTCTTCATGCAAGCGGCATTCCCCATAACCTTCATACCATACCCGAGCCTTAACCTGCCCTCGTGCTCTTACGGTGTAGGCTTCCTGTTCTGGTTCCTCTTCTTTCTCCTCCTCTTCACTACTCACTATATAAGGGCTTTTCTCGGGAAAAACCACACCTGATATCAGAATATCGCCTTTCTTAACTACATCCCCGGTCTTAACACTGGCCTGGCCCTCCAGGGCTAATACCTCCTCAATAACCCCATCCCGGGTAGCTACTATGTGACAAGGGCCACTAATATCAGTTTTAGGCAGGATTTTTTCTACTACCTGAATCCGGGCCTTCACCCCTCGAATATCAAGCTTAACATAACTTAATTCGCCAAGATCCCGCAGCATAGCCTCTTCTACCTCAATGCGGCTAAAATTCCATTTAGCCGCTCCCTGGTATACACCGTGTTTGGCCGCGGTAAGGATAATTTTACTGGTCTCTACCTTCTTATTACCATTAACCTCTACAAACCAAACAAATGAGGACATAATATAAAGGGCCAGGATGAAGATTAAGGCCCCGGTAAAAAATCCTAATCTTCTTCGAAACAGGTTGCGATAAAAA
>JAQUGU010000271.1 GCA_028683995.1 Syntrophomonadaceae bacterium
AAAAAAAGGCTGCCGCAGCAGCCCTTTGTAACCGGTAAGGTTTAGTGATTAAGAATCGGCGTTTTCTCTGGTCTCCTGCTTATCTCCAACCTCCTCATTATAATCACTGTATTCATAGTCAAACGAACCATCATTAACAAAAACCACTTCATTGCAGCGGGGGCATATTATTTCGATTACATCATCATCTTCGATTAAATCAGAATCAAAACACAGTTCCTCACCACAATTATCGCATCTTAGCTCTATTACATCTTTGTCCTGTTTCAAGTTTTCTTCCAATTCAAAAAGGTCATCATCAATACTTTCAATATATTCTTTAACTATGTTAAACTGAGAGCGCATATCTACCAGTATCCCGGAAATATCATCCAGTACCGCCAGAATACCAGTAATAATCTTTCCCTGGGGATTGCCATCACTAATATTTAACCCTTCGCTCAACCCCTGAAGATAACTGACTTTTTCACTAATATCCCTCACAACCTTGCCTCCTTTTTAAATTTAGGAAATAAATAATGTTGGCATTTATATTATTACTAAAAAACCAATAAATAATCCCTATAGTTAAGGAGACACTATTACAAAATTTTTGTTAAAAACCAGGGACGGAGGATACTCCCCCCCTTTTTGTTTTACCCTTCACCCCCTATCTGACTTCTCATGCCTCACAAATATCAAATGTTAGGGCTTCAGCGGGCAGACACATACGTCTGCCCCTACAACCTTACCCCTCACACTTCACTTATTATTTGCTTGGCAGACATTGTCAAAAAACATAAAAAGATATACAATCGTGGTAAATAGAGTCATATATAATATTACTTTCCATTGCCGGTTTCTAAGGGTATTAAGATAACAACTAAATAAGGGGGAGATAGAGAATGCAGAAAAAGCATCACACAGCGCCGGTTAACAAAGTAATGAGCCTTAAACAAGCCGTAACTCAATTTGTACAGGATGGCGCTTATCTGAGTTTTGGTGGAATTGGCGATCGCAGCCCAACTGCAGCAGTACATGAGGTGGCCAGACAAGGTAAGAAGAATTTGCGCCTGGTTAGTGATACATCAACCTCATTTGTACATGATTCCATACTTATCGGCCTGGGCCTGGTAGACAAATTCGAAATCGCCTATAACTGGGGTGGTATTTGGGGTTCGGATGAAGTATACCGTCGTGCCCTGGAACAGGAAATTCCCCACCGGATTGAAATCGAGGAATACTCCAACCTCTCTATCGGCATGCGTTTTCTGGCTGCTTCCATGGGCCTGTCTTTTATGCCGGTAAAATCCCTGCTGGGTTCGGATATTCCTCTACATAATTCTCGGATTAAAATAATTGATGATCCCTATACCGGTGAGCCGGTAGCCCTGGTGCCGGCTGCTTATCCCGATACAGCCTTTATCCATGTGCAGCACTGTGACCAAATGGGTAATGCCCAGATCCTGGGGCATATCGGTGATGACGATTCCCTGGCCCGGGCAGCTGAGCATGTTGTTATTACTACCGAAGAGATTGTTCCTACTGATGAAATACGTCGTTACCCTAACCTTACTTGTATTCCTTATTATTGTGTAGATGCAGTAGTACATGTTCCCTTTGCTTCTCATGGCCGGGGTTGTTCATATTACTACGCTATGGATGTGCCTTACGGCAATCAGGTCAACAAAGCCTGGGCTACCCATGACGGGTTCCTGCGCTGGGCTGAAGAGTGGATTTATGGAGTCAATGACTGGGAGGGTTACTGCCAGAAAATAGGCTGGGACAGATTAATGCGCCTGGCCAGGGCTGAACAACGCTACCAGAAATATGGGGAGGTGAGGTAAATGATCACAGGTAGTAATGAACATGCCAGCGACTATACCTTGATGGAGTTAATGGCTGCCACCATGGCCCGGGAATTTCGTGATATGGAAACCGCCTTTGTTGGCATTGGCCCACCCTTAATAGCTGCCATGACAGCAAAATTTACCCATGCCCCTAATATGACTATAGCGGTGGAAGGAGGAGCTATAGGTTCTGCTCCCCGCCGGCTTCTCACCTGTATCGCTGATAGTACCATAGATGAACGAGCCTATAGCTGCCTGCCTATGTGGCGCCTGTTTGGTGACCAGCAGCGAGGCTTTTTTAATGTCGGCTTAATTGGGGCGGCTCAAATCGATATGTATGGTAATTTAAACACCACCGCCATCGGGGGCTATCCCCGGGCTAAGGTTCGGGTAGCCGGCAGCGGCGGCGGAAACGATATCGGCTCTTCCGTAGGGCGCCTGCTTATAATGATGCGCCAGGAAAAAAGACGCTTTGTCGAGCGGGTAGATTATCTTACTACCCCGGGTTTTCTTTCCGGTGGTGATTCCCGGCAAAAAGCAGGCTTGCTCGGCGGCGGCCCCTCGGCTGTTATAACTGATATGGGGGTATTTCGTTTTGAGCCTGATAGCAGGGAAATGTACCTGGCCAGCTGCCACCCCGACCTGGAACCAGAACAGGTTAAAGCAAATGTCTCCTGGGATCTAAAAATC
>JAQUGU010000044.1 GCA_028683995.1 Syntrophomonadaceae bacterium
CGAATGCGGGGTTTAAAGTAAAAGGCACCAGTTTCTTTACCATAGAAATCCCCAAAGGCTGGGAAATGAAAGCCATGGAAGGCTTCCCGCCTTACTGGACCATGTATGTCGGTGATCAACATGTGGGGAGAGTGGAATTAGTTCCATATTATAGCGCGGAAAGATCCAATGAAAAGTATTTATTAGATGACCAAACCTTACGTAAAGTACGAATTGTTGTTAACCCGGAAGACACTGACCACAAAACAATCGAAAAAATAGTAAACAGTTTTCAGTTTGTAGGTGGTCCTTATAATGTGGTTGATTTGTTAACTACCGCAGAAGAATACGTAGCACGAGGCGGTGCGAGGATTTTCGGACAGATAGCTGGTTTTAAGATGGAAAATGGAAAACCGGTAGCTATTCATGTCAAGATCATGAAATTCATACCTGATGGTCCGGGAGATGACAATCCTAATGGGTTTCGTATTGAAGATTTAAACCAGACGAAAACCTATACTTTGGATTCTGGAGTTAAAATTGTCCCGCTGGTAGCACCAAATCATCATAATTATGGGATTTACGAGATGCCGCTGCTGGATGAGGCTTTTATAAAGAATTACCCGAATTACGGGCAATTTTTCTATGATTTTATCATAGGCAGCGACGGACAGTTGAAAATTGTTTTAGGTCGCTATGTACCTTAATTTTAACGTCCAACGGCCCAGGCATTATGCATCAAGGTTTTGTGGGTATGCACGGTACCTTTGGGCTCGCCGGTCGTTCCAGAAGTATATATAATCGTACAAATATCTTCATAATGGGCTCTTTTCATAATTTCTTCGATTTCACTTTTACGTGAGGAGGCTCTGCCCTCGTTAAGGAAGTCATCCCACATAATAACACGTTTGTCATCATGAATTTTAGTTCCGCGGTGGAATACGATAATTTTTTCCAGAGAGGGGCATTTGTCTAAAAGCGGATAGGCTGTGTCATAATGAACCTGGCGGCCAACAAAAAGAACCTTAATCCCAGAGTCATTGATTGTAGGCGCATTCTTCCTCTGTATTGGTGGCGTAAATTGGTATGGTAATACACCTGATAAGTAATGAGCCTAGATCAGATAGATGCCATTCGGCTCGATTAGCTGAGAAAATCCCAATTTTGTCCTCTTCTTTGATGCCGGAGCTAAGAAGTGTCGAAGCAACTGCAAACATTATCTCGGAAACCTGGGACCAGGTGAAGGTTTCCCATTGACCATACGGCTTGTGGTGAAGCACTTCCTTGTCACCGTACTTTTCGGCATAATTGACAACCATGACCGCTGTCTGTTGCCATTCATCGAGGTACTTCTGGAATTCCTTTTCTAAACTCGCCTTTTCTTTTTTAAACTTTTCGGTGTAATTAATCGGCGGGCCGATTGCCTTCAAAGTGTTATAAGCCATATTAATCCCCCCATATCACAATAATCCAAGACGCAAATTAACATTTACGGATAATACTATTATTAAATATACCCCAAGATTGGCGTAAAAATTTTACAGTTACCGAAACAACAAGGATTACAGACCAGTTGTAAAGTCAGTTTGGGACTACAACCAGTTTTCAACCTTTCTCAGAGTTTGTTTAACTTGCTTTTTATCAACGTTAAATGAGCGAGGGGAAAATGGTTAATTAATGGCGTCCTCAGCGTTATTTACTGGGGGATTTCAGCCCGGTCGCCAACATCCCTAGCACAACCAGGGCTCCCCCCAGCCATTGCTGGGTTTCCGGCTGTTCCCTTAACAGGACTGCGGCGAGAATCATAGCGGTCAGGGGTATCAGCCCGGAGAAGGCAGCGGCTACTGAGGCCTCACAATGTTTAATGCCCGCGTACCAGAAGATATAGCCCAGTGCTGTGACGAAAAGTCCGTACCATATTAAAGCTAGCCAATCCAGCATACCCAGTGACATCAGCGATGACATCGGATGCTCCATCACAGCCGGTACCAGGCATAGGAGCAAAGCTATCCCGGTTACCAGCGTGGTCTGAACCATAGGGTCCAACTTCTGGTATACTGCAGATTTAATACTTCCCCGGCGGGATAAAACATTGAACGACGACTCGCACAAAGCGGCAGCCAGTACTAACATATTGCCCAGAATATGTTGGCCTGAGAATTCGGTGTTGGCAGTAAGCAGCCCCTGAATAAGCAAAACTCCGGCGATAGTACTGGCAACCCCCACCATACGGAGTTTATATAGCGGCTCTTTAAGCAGGAACCTGGCCAGCAATGCAGTCAGGGCCGGGGTGGCTCCAGTAAGAATACCTGCTTCAGTGGCACTGGTATAGTTGAGGCCCTGGAGCAGAAACATACGGAAGAGAAACATGCCAAACAAGGCCTGCAGCAGCATGGTCATCCAATCGTGTTTCCTCATTATTTTTACACTATCAATTAAGGTGTGTCTGCAAACCGGTAATAAAACCAGGAACGCGAGGGACAGACTGACGGCCGCTATGGTGAACACGCCCAGCTTACCCGAGACAAAGCGAGCTGCAACAACCGATGAACCGGCCATAAAGAAGGCACCGGCCAAATAGAGTGCACCCTTCAACTGAACCATGTAAAACCCCTCGTCCGTTTAATTTTGGAAAATTGTGGCGTGCCGAGCGCCATGCTATAATTAATACATCATTAACTGGCTCCATATAAGGGCCAGTTTTATTCGGAGTTTATAGATCCAGTTGGAGGTTGTTATGCTGGGAATTCAGTTGCAAAGGCATCATGAAGTATCACTGGCCCGTCAGATATACCAGGCATTGCGCGAACAGATGACCGAGGGACGTCTGCATCCGGGCGAAATACTTCCTTCCACCCGCGAATTGGCCAAACAATTGGCCGTGTCTCGTAATACTGTTTGTGAAGCCTATGATATGTTGTTGGCCGAGGGTTTTATCGAAAGCCGCCAGGGTTCGTCCACCCGGGTGGCGGATGGTTTGCAGCTGGGGAAGAAAGAGAAGGTAGTTGATAAACTGGATATGATTAGCCCAGTGCCTGCTAATATTCGGGCAGATTTCCGTACTGGCAGACCTGATTTGCGCCGCTTTCCCACCCACACCTGGCTGCAGCTTCTGCGTAAGAACGCAGAACAAATGCCCTTGGAACAATGGGGTTATACGGGGCCGGCAGGGCTGCCCCAACTCCGTGAGGAAATCGCCGCCTGGTTATTTCGCAGCAAGGGAATGGTGGTTAGCCCGCAGGATATCTTCATAACCGCCGGTGCCACCCAGGCTCTTCATTTACTGGCTGACCTCCTGTTCAGCGAGGGGCAAGGGATTATGGTAGAGGATCCCTGTCATATGGGCATGTTGAAAGTACTGCAATCAAGGCGTTTCAAAATTCATCCCGTTCCGGTTGATGAGCAGGGTCTACAGACAGATTATCTGGCAGACCATTATGATTGCGGTATTTATATAACCCCCTCCCACCAGTACCCGCTAGGTGGTATTCTTTCCGCTGCCCGCCGGGTCGACCTGGTGCGTTTTGTTCGCAAATATGACCAATATATCATTGAGGATGACTATGACAGCGAGTTCCGATATAGCGGACCCCCCGTGTCCCCCCTCCAGGCCCTGGATCCGCAACGGGTGATCTATGTGGGCACCTTCAGCAAGATACTATTCCCGGCCTTACGAATTGGCTATGTGGTGCTCCCCGAGCGCCTGCAATCACGCTGGCGCCACCTTCGTACCCATGCTGATGTACAAAATCCTCCCTTTGAACAGGAAGCCCTGGCTGAATACCTGAAGACGCGCAAACTGGACCGGCATGTCCAGCAGATGCGCAAATTGTACGGACAAAGACGGCAAATTCTCCTGGAGACCATGACGGAGGTGTTCGGTGGGATATGGCGACCTTGGGGGGATGCTGCCGGGCTGCATCTGGCCGTACAGTTTCCGGGGATGAGTTTTACCGATGATTTTGCCCGTCAAGCCAGGGAACACGAAATCTACATCACGCCGGTGGAATACCACAGCATTAGAAAAGGTGCCCATTTGGATAAACTCCTGCTGGGTTATGGACATCTAGAGGCCAAGGAGATCCAGGCTGGCATTCACTTGTTGAAGGATTTGATACTAGTGTAAAGATTGCTTTTGGGTTTCAACTGAGTTATCATGAAAACATCTTGAAATAAAGGATGAATGTATGTCTGCGGTAGTTCAGAACCAGCCATAATTTGATATGGGTCGATAATCCCTAACTTACGGGTATCTTTTAGGTTGATACCTGCTTGGTGTTGTGCGGATTGAAGACGATGAACACTGGCGGCATACAGAATTGAACTATTACTACGGTGCCGTGCCTGGAGCACGGTATTATTGTGCCTTTTTACCGGGCATAACCACCTGATTAGCATTTGGGCTGGGCAAGAGCTGTCGTGTTCTTGTGCAGCCCTGTTTATTTTATTAAGTGGAGTGATTAATAGATGAATCAATATAGCATTACCGTCCTGGAATTCAGCCAGATTATTGCAGAGATTAAGACCTATGCCCTGGGCGACCAGGCCCGCAAAAGGTTGGATGAACTGGAGCCATCGGTTGACATTGACATAGTAAAAAGCTGGATGCAGGAAACCTCTGAGGCGGCAGCGATGCTGAAGATAAATGGGAGTGTTCCCCTGGTTGCTATGGAGGGAATGGAGGCTGCTATCCTGAAGGCGGGTAAGGAGGTTACCCTAACCCCCGCTGAATTGACTACCTGCCTCAACCTGTTGGAGGCGGGGAAGAGGGTTAGAAAATATATGGACAGCATGATATCCATTGCTCCCCGGGTTAGTGCTTATGCCAGTTCCATGTATGAAATACCGGAATTGGGCGAGGAAATTCGCCGCTGTATAGTAAATGATGGGGTTGATGACCGGGCCAGCAGCGAACTGGCTCGAATAAGAAAGAGAATCATGATTGTGGAGGACCGAATAAAACAAAAGCTGAACGACATACTGCGGTCTTCCAACTATGCAATTATGTTGCAGGATGCCTTGATAAGTACACGAAGTGGCCGTTATGTGGTGCCGGTAAAGCGCCAGTTTACCAAGAATTTTCCCGGTCAGGTCCTGGATATGTCGGCCACTGGCTCGACGGTCTTTATGCAACCAGCGGCCATTACCGGGCTGCAGGAGGAAATTAGCCTGCTGCAAATGGAGGAGTTCAATGAGGTCTATAGAATATTAAGCTATCTTACCGGGTTGGTCGCCGATAATAGCCGACAACTCCATATTAATATCGAGACCATGGCTCATTATGATTTTGTATTTGCCAAGGCCAAGTACAGCCGCAGCCTGGATATGCAGGCGGTCGCCCTGAGTCGGTCCAATCATATGGTCATTAATCAAGGTCGCCACCCGTTGCTGGGTCAGTCGGCCGTCCCGCTCAATTTCAGACTGGGGCAGGATTACCAGGCCTTGGTGATTACCGGTCCTAATACCGGCGGGAAAACGGTAGCCTTAAAAACCATTGGCTTGCTCGCCATGATGGTTCAATGTGGTCTGCATGTTCCAGTGAAGGAAGGCAGTCAATTCCCGGTATATTCTGATATACTGGCTGATATTGGTGATGGGCAGAGCATTGAGCAATCGCTTAGTACCTTTTCATCTCATGTGAAAAACATTCTGACCATTATTAACTGTTGTAATCCTCGAACCCTGGTGCTGATGGATGAACTCGGCGCGGGAACCGATCCGGCAGAGGGGAGGGGCTTTGCCATTGCCGTCTTGGAAGAGGTGTTTTGCCGGGGGGCAAATATAGTAGCTACCACACACTTTGGCGAGATTAAGGAATATGCCTTGCAGACACCAGGCTTTGAAAATGGTAGCATGGCCTTTGATATTGAAACCCTTAGCCCCCAGTATCAGTTGCATATTGGTGACTGGGGTGATAGCAATGCCTTTCTTATTGCTTTGAGATTGGGTATGGACCGTCATATTATTGAGCGTGCCCATGAGGTAACCTATGGAGAAGAACGCAGTTACGCCAACGATAGCGACCGGCATGTTAAGAGCATCGTTAACCCGGAGGATATCAAGAGCCATGAACAAGCCGAACGCATAATGGAAGAAAGGCAGCAGGAAAAGGATAGACGCGAGCGCAGCCAACACTATATTAAAAAGGACCTGAAACTGGGAGACTGCGTCTATATCAGCACCATGCAGCGCACGGGTATAGTCTGCGAGGAGGAGAATGGACGGGGTGAAGTAGTGGTAATGGTGATGGGTAAGAAGTATGTCATTAATCATAAGCGCCTTACCCTTCATATCGACCGGGAGGAACTATATCCCGAGAACTATGACCTGGATATAGTGTTTGAAAGCAAAGAGGACCGGAAAAAACGCAAGATTATGAGCAAACATCATGTTGAAGGCCTGGTAATTGAGCAGGAAGATAATATGAAGGGCAGGGATTGAGAGTCTTCGGGGAGTGATTAATGAATCTATGGGAGACAGACGGTGATATACTGGTGGTATTGGTCCGATTGTGTTAGGTTAAGGGCTATAATATAGAAAGTATGTGCAAAGGAAACACAAAGCTTATGATACTCCTAACCATGGAAGGCGTAACCAAGGGT
Source organism: Syntrophomonadaceae bacterium (assembly GCA_028683995.1). Lineage (GTDB taxonomy): Bacteria > Bacillota > Syntrophomonadia > Syntrophomonadales > Syntrophomonadaceae > UBA4844. The sequence goes on from JAQUGU010000044.1 coordinate 6,582, forward strand.
TATGGTGAGAAGCTGCTCCTAAACGAGGTTAGCTTGGGGATTGAAGAAGACGAGAAAATAGGGCTGCTTGGTATCAATGGTTCGGGAAAGACCACGCTGCTAAAACTGGTGGCGGGGAGGGACGAGCCTGACCAGGGGCAAATTATCAGGAACAAGGATTTGCGGATTAACTATCTTTCCCAGAATCCCCCGTTTGACCCTGAGCATAGAGTAATGGATGCCGTATTAAACGGTGATTCACCACAGTTGCGGGTGCTGCAGCAATACAAGATCCTGGCCCAGGCACATGTCGGCGAAGCAACCCCCGAATCTGCACAGCATGAGCTAGGGCGATTAAGTCAAGAGATGGATGCCCTGGACGCCTGGCATTTGGAAAGTGATGCCCAGAGTCTGCTTACCCGTCTGGGGATTAAAGAGTTCGATGCCCGGATGGATGAGCTTTCCGGCGGACAAAGGAAAAGGGTGGCCCTGGCTGCGGCATTAATGAACCCGGCTGATTTGTTGATTTTGGATGAGCCCACCAATCACCTGGACAACCAGGCTATCGATTGGCTGGAAAAATACCTGCAAAAGTATTACGGGGCATTGCTGATGGTTACCCATGACCGCTATTTTCTGGAGCGGGTAACTAAACGCATTATTGAAATCGAACATGCCAACCTTTACAGTTATCCGGGCAATTATAGTGTATACCTGGAGCGAAAAATGGAGCGGGATGAGAATATAGCGGCTGTGGCCGGAAAACAGCAAACGCTGCTCAGGAAAGAATTGGCCTGGATTCGCAAGGGGGCACGGGCTCGGACTACCAAACAAAAGGCCCGGATTCAGCGCTTTGAACAATTGCAGGAAAATCAACCCCGTATAACGGCTGATAAAATAGAGATTTCGTCGGCAGCCAGCCGCCTGGGCAAGAAGACTATCATTGCGGAGAATGTCACCCATAGCTATGGGGCTGATGATATAATAGTCGGTTTTTCCTGTATCCTGGCCCGCGATGAACGCATGGGTATAGTGGGACCGAATGGGATTGGCAAGTCTACTCTGCTGCAAATACTCAGCGGGCAACTCATGCCTGACCAGGGCAGGGTGGAGATCGGTAGTACGGTCAAAATCGGCTATTTTCCACAGGAAAGCACCGATATGCCAGATGAAATGAGGGTGATTGATTATATTCGCGAGGTGGGCGAATACCTGCAAACCGGCAAGAAGCTGGTAAGTGCCGCCCAGATGCTGGAGACCTTTTTATTCCCGCCGGCAGCCCAGTGGACTACGCTGCAGAAGCTATCCGGCGGAGAGAAGCGCAGACTGCACCTGCTACGCATCCTGATGGGTGCCCCGAATATTTTATTGCTGGATGAGCCCGGAAATGATTTGGACATCGAGACGCTGACCATACTGGAGGATTACTTGGACGATTTCCCGGGTGCAGTTATTGCTGTGTCACATGACCGCTATTTTCTGGATCGGATATGTACAAAGATAGTGGAATTTGAGGGAGAGGGCAAGCTCACCGAATACCCGGGCAACTATTCTGATTACCTGGTCTATTCTGCCGCCGGGACGGAGGATAAATCATTACGTGAACGCGGGCCTGCAAAGGGCAAAAGCCCGGTCGAACCGGCTCCGGGAAAAAACAAGCCCCTCAAGTTTTCCTTCAAGGAGCAAAAGGAATTTGACGAGATTGACGATAAGATAGCTCAGATGGAAGATGAGTTAAGAGAACTAAATCACAGAATCGGACAGGCTGCCAGCGATTACAAGCTGCTGGAAGAATTGCTGCCGGTTAGACAAGAAGCGGAAGAACGGCTGGATTACCTATTGGAGCGCTGGACCTATCTAAATGAGCTGGCCGAAGAGATAACTAGAAGACGTTAGAGTAATTCAGGTGGCGGCAGAGGGGGACCATTTCTCTGCTCTCCGGCTTGAGATAGGGGATAAAACATTGAGATACGAAGGCAACATATTCAGGCCTATAAATGAAGCCAGGAGTTACATCCTGCAGTGCACAGTTGGTTGTTCGCACAATTGCTGTACCTTCTGCTCCATGTACAAAGATAAATTATATCGAGTACGCAGCATGAAGGAAATAAAAGAGGATATCCGGATGGCCCAGGCTCACTATGGGGATCTGCAAAACATCTTTTTGGCAGATGGAGATGCGATAGCCATGGAAACCAATCAAATACTGGAGATACTTCAGATACTCTATGCCGCATTTCCCTCCCTGCAAACTGTAGCTAGCTATGCTGGACCGAATAGCACTCTGGAAAAGAGCATTTTCGAACTATGTTCACTACGTGCGGCGGGGCTTAACCGGGCCTACCTGGGAGTGGAAAGCGGCGACGAGCAAATTCTTCAACAGGTTAAAAAGGGCGTTAGCGCAGCCGAAATGCTGCAAGCGGGGCAGAACCTGGTCAACAGCGGATTTAACGTTTTTTGCATAGTACAACTGGGATTGGGTGGAAAGGACCGTTCCCGGGAGCATGCTCTCTCCATAGCTAATATCGTAAATAGAATAAAACCCCAGAATCTAAATGCCCTCACCTTTACGCCGGTGCCAGGGACCCCGCTTTTTAGAGAGGTGCAGGAAGGTAGATTTCAGTTGCTGGACCCCTTCGAGAGTCTGGAAGAAATGAAAATAGTATTAGAAAACATCAGCGTCGACGGGCTGAATTTCGTCAGCCAGCATGCGTCCAATTACCTTCCTCTAAAAGGAACCTTGCAAAAAGACCGGGATGAGATGATAAAAACCCTGGACTATATTTTGCAAACCAGGGATGGCAAATATCTGCGAAATGAACAATCCCGTAGCCTATAGCTAATTGGAGAGTGCTCAAATAAAAGCCAGGTTATATATCAGCCTAACTCGCCTTTTCTTTTTTAAACTTTTCGGTGTAATTAATCGGCGGGCCGATTGCCTTCAAAGTGTTATAAGCCATATTAATCCCCCCATATCACAATAATCCAAGACGCAAATTAACATTTACGGATAATACTATTATTAAATATACCATAAAACAAATGGGATTAATGAAATATTGTGACAATTCATAAAATACATAGGAGTTTGTGAACTCATAAGAAAAGGGTGGATAACTAGCAATGATACCCTGTTGATAACTTGGTATTTCTGTATTCAAGAGACCAGGTGGGGAAAAATATATATCAAAAAGTTAAAGGCGGGAGAATAGGTATGCCTTTTGTTCCTCAAAGGGTGTTTTTTGAAGCTGGGTCATTGGATTACCCCATAGCCCAAAAAATATTAGATTCACTTAAGCCCAACCCCAGGGTAAGCATCAATATGCTTAAACCTAAACAAAGAATAAAATGGGAAGATGCTTATCAGGCGGGTAAAGAATTGAAAAACCTCCCCCTTGCGGTAGATGGCATTTATGAATATCATTAACTAAACCTTTTAAAACCAGGACCTTGGAAAAAATTCATGTTAGGAGGCTTTAATGTCTGCTGAAAAAATATTTCTTACTCGCTATAACCACTATCAAAAACTTGAAAAACGGTATGCCAAGAGCTTTGATAGGATAAGCAATTTACGTTTTGTTATATTCCTCACAGGAGCAGCATTAACTATACTTTGCTCGTTCCTGGGAACATCGATACAAGCCATATCTGTTTTCATTTTATTCCTGGTAGTATTTCTTGCTCTTGTCCATAAGCACTCTAAAGTGGAACAGGAATTGAATACGGTTCGCGCCATGCTGGAAATACAGCGCAGATATTTGAGCAGAATGAACGGGAAATGGGTTTCATTTGATGATTGTGGCCTGGAATTTGTGGATGGCAATCATCCCTACACCTATGACCTGGACATTTT
>JAQUGU010000045.1:0-3275 GCA_028683995.1 Syntrophomonadaceae bacterium
AGGAAATCAGTGCAATCAGTGTCTATTCCCAGTTCTAGCTCCTTCCCATTTCCGCCTCAATATTCTCCTTCACCTGGCCGGAAATAAATTTTACCCGGGCCAGATAAAGCCCCTTGGCAATGATATCCGCCATTTTATAAACAATAAAAAGTCGGGTATTCTGCAAAACCATGTGTTCAAAGAACCCACCTACATTTACCACTGCTGAAATATGAAAATCACCTACTTCAGGTAAAGTCTTATTAAGAGCTGTACCTGGTTTCAGGCTGCCCCGGCGAACATTTATATAGCCAATCCGGTCTGCATTTCCCAGGCAGGCATCAACAGCTATGATAAACGGCTGGGTATAAATGGTATATATTTCATCCAGTGCCTCCTGCAAGTTGGTAGCATGTACCGGTGTTTCCAGGGTTCCGTAAATGGCAGCAGAAGGAGTAAGGCTTTTGAGCCTGCTACCCACCAGAGGTCCCAGGCAATCACCGGTAGCCCGATCAGTTCCGATACAGAGAAACACCAAGTCTCTCCCCGATTCGACATCTCGCATCTTAGCATGAATAGCTTTTTCAATTTTATTAAAACAAAGCGGATCCTCAAAATGACAGGAGAACCTGTCCTGCATCGCAGTCTGTTCAGCTCTGTACAAATGCTTTTCCCCCCAGTTCAAAATAATTTAGCAAGGTTTAATTCATATTCTTGACCGCTGGGAATATTTTTATGCTGTATTTGACTACCAACAGGAATATTTATGAAATATAAATCATTGACGGGGCGACGGAGAAGGGGTTGAGAGTGATAAAAGTTCGCTTTATGCTGGTAATGGGCTATCTGGGAGCAGTCATTGGCGCCGGTTTCGCTTCCGGGCAGGAAATAGTACAATTTTTTGTAGCTTACGGATTATACGGTATAAAAGGTGGTCTGGTAGCTACAGGACTCTTTGCCCTTTGTGGTGGGATGTTACTCTATCTAGCCCATCGCTGGCAGGTATCCAATTATCAGGACATGTTAAAAAAAATGATGGGCGAGCGAACCGGACTACTTATAGATTTTCTGTTGGCCCTATTTCTGTTCCTGGGCATAAGCACTATGATGTCTGCCAGTGGCGCGGTATTTTACGAACACCTCTATTTACCCAAAAACCTGGGTATTTTCCTGGCCTATATAGTGGTGGTAGCTTTTCTACTTACCGGAAAAAAGGGCCTGATTGTATCCTATAATGTACTGGTACCACTTAAGATAATACTGCTGCTTATCATAAGCGGCTATGCCGCCTTTTTTGTAGAAAAGCAATCAATGGAAATATATACCGCTTTTGTATGTCCGACCGAAACCCGTTTCTGGTTATTAGCCGCGGTACTCTATGTAGCCTATAATTTTTCGCTGGCCATGGTGGTCTTAAGCGAATATCAGACCCTGGGTCAAGCAGGAGATGGTATAACCGGGGCTATCTGGGGGGGATTAATACTGGGAGTACTGGTTCTGGTTAATTATACGGCACTATGTAAATTTGTGCCGGTGGTTATGCACTATGAAGTTCCTATGCTTTATGTAGCAGGAAAAATCTCTCTAACAGCCAAATATGTTTATACCCTGGTGTTGTGGGTAGGGATACTAACTACTGCTATTGCCAATGCCTATGGATTAACCCAGAGGTTTGCCGGCCTCACGGGCTTAAACTACCGATTTTGCCTGATACTCTGTATGACCCTGGCTCTACCTGTTTCTATGCGCAGTTTTTCTAGTTTGGTGAGTAAAATATATCCTGTTTTTGGAATACTAGGAATATTAATAATAATTGCGCTGCTGTACAGGACTACCAAAGACATAGTCAGCGAGTTATATTATTATATAATGCAGTATATTACACATCGTAAGGAGGCGTGAGCCTGAGATGGAAAATCTTAAAAAAATCCCCCCGGTAGACGAAATATTGCTACATGAAGAAGTACAGGAATTGCTAAGCAGATTTAACCGTGACTATGTAATAAACCTCTTAAGAGCAGTAATGGGTGATATCCGAGAGGAACTGCGCACGCAACAGGAAGAAATGGAGCGGGATTTAATAAAACAGGAAGTTATAAAACGACTGCAAAAAAGAGTGGACCAATCTGCCCGGGGCACCCTGGAAAAGGTCATAAATGGTACTGGTGTAGTTCTACATACTAATCTGGGACGGGCACCATTGGGGGAACGGGCCTTACATTATATGTCCGCTATGGCGGTTAACTACAATAACCTGGAAATGGATCTGGAACGAGGTGAAAGAGGCTCTCGCTACGTTCATGTGGAAGAAATATTAACCCGCCTGACTGGTGCTGAAGCAGCGCTGGTAGTAAACAATAATGCGGCGGCGGTGATGTTGGGGCTTAACACTATGGCCAGGGAGCAGGAGGTTATTGTATCCCGTGGGCAACTGGTGGAAATCGGCGGCGCTTTTAGGATTCCCGAGGTTATGAAACTGAGTGGTGCCCGGCTGGTGGAGGTAGGGACAACCAATAAGACCTATATTAGTGATTTTGCCGGAGCTATCAGCAAAGAAACAGCACTGCTATTTACCGCCCATACTTCCAATTATAAAATTATTGGCTTTAGTGAAGAGGTAAAATTATCTCACCTGGTTAAACTGGGAGAGGAACACGGTGTTCCGGTCATGCAGGATCTGGGCAGCGGAATACTATATAATATGGAAGACTGGGGTTTAAAAGATGAACCTTCGGTGCAGCAATGTGTGGCATCTGGAGTTGATATAATTACTTTTAGTGGGGATAAGTTGCTGGGTGGGCCCCAGGCCGGGATTATAGTAGGGCGAGAAAAATATATAGAGGCCATGAAAAAGAACCAGCTTACCCGGGCTTTGCGGGTGGACAAGTTAACTATTGCCGCTCTGGAGGCTACCCTGCTGGAGTATCTGGAAGGTAAACCCGAGGAGAAAATCCCGGTGATTCGTATGTTATGCTATAGTTCAGAACAACTCCAAGGCCAGGCGGAAGAACTTCTGGACAATCTGCATGGCCGCATCGGCTCTTTACCGCAAGTGGCCTCCCTGACCCTGGTGGAACTGGAAGATATGGTAGGGGGAGGAGCCTATCCTACTTATAAGATTCCAGGCTTTGGTATTGATATTGAATTTCGCGACAATGCCCTGGAAAAAATAGCCCGGGAACTGCGCCTGGGCAGCCCGGCGCTGGTGACCAGAAAGCAAGATGATAAAATGAGAATAAGTGTGAGAACTCTGCTGGAGGGCGACGCCGAATTACTGGTCGACCTGATTGAAGGGG
>JAQUGU010000045.1:3375-10338 GCA_028683995.1 Syntrophomonadaceae bacterium
CAGATGGGTTGGTAAGACAGGTATCTGTCAAACCGCGGGCAGACACAGGGGTCTGCCCCTACAGGTTACATGATACCTCGTAAATAAAAGAATCTACTAATCCAAATTGAAATCCGGGTAAATCCCTATTATATCCGCGGGCAATCCGCGTCAAAAGGAAGAGGTAGTAATGAAGAGGTTTATTATAGGTACGGCAGGGCATATTGACCACGGCAAAACTACCCTGGTCAAAGCCATGACCGGTATGGATACGGACAGGCTAAAAGAGGAGAAGCAGCGGGGCATATCCATAGAACTGGGATTTGCCCCTTTTACCCTGCCCTCAGGACAAAAAGCGGCCATTGTAGATATGCCCGGGCACGAACGATTTATCCGGCATATGCTGGCTGGGGCCTTTGGCATAGACATGGTGTTGCTAACCATCGCTGCCGACGAAGGGGTAATGCCCCAGACCCGCGAGCATATGGACATTATAGAACTGCTGGGTGTGAACAAAGGTATCATTGTGTTAACCAAAAAAGACCTGGTAGATGAAGAATGGTTGATGCTGATGGAAGAAGAAGTGCGGGAATATATTAACACTACTATATTAAAGGATGCACCGCTGGTTCCCGTATCAGCTGTAACTAAGGAAGGAATACCGGAATTATTAGCATTGATAGAAAAGCTGGCTTCAGAGGTAGAGGAGAAACCTGCCTTTGGTCAGGCCCGGTTACCTATAGACCGGGTTTTTACTATTTCCGGCTTTGGTACCGTGGTAACCGGAACCCTGTGGTCAGGGCAATTAAAGCAGGGTGAGACGGTAGAGCTGATGCCGGTACAAAAACCGGTGCGGATAAGAACTTTGCAGGTACATAACGAAAAAACCGATACTGCTTATGCCGGTCAGCGGGTAGCGGTAAATCTGCAAGGGGTGGAAGTAAGCGACATCAAACGGGGCTATCTCCTGGCTACCCCGGCTTATCTTACTCCCAGCTATCGGGTAGATACCCGCCTGCGTTTGCTCAGTTCCAGCAAGCGAACCTTAAAGAACTGGAACCGGGTACGTTTTCACCTGGGTACTGATGAGACCCTGGGTCGGGTAGTATTACTGGATCGGGACGAATTACAGCCGGGAGATGAAGCTTTTGTGCAGATTGTTATGGAAAAACCAGTAGTAGCCTATAAAGGCGACCGTTTCGTAATCAGGTACTATTCCCCGGTTACCACTATCGGAGGAGGCATAATAATTGACGGCAACGCCCCCAAACAGAAAAGGTTTAAGGAAGAGGTTCTGGATGATCTGGCCATAAAAGAGGAAGGCAGCCTTTATGATGTAGTTTTACATGAACTTCAGTCCCACCTCGAAGAACTGATGAGCATTGACGAACTAAGTAAACTTACCGGTAGTAACCGGGAGCAGCTAAAACAGGAACTGCAGCAGCTGGTGGAAGATGAAAAAGTAATACCTATAAAAGATCAGGTTTATATCAGCACCTATGCTCTGGAAATTATTAATGCCCGTATAGTTGAAACCTTGGATAAATACCATCAGCAGTACCCAATGCGTTCGGGCTATCCCCGGGAAGATATGCGCAGTCGCTTTTTTAAAAAGATTAATCCCAAAGATTTTAATCTGGTGCTTAAACAGTTGGAAGAAAGCGGGACTATAACCAGTCGCAACAACCAGTTAAGGTTACCCGGACGGGTAGTTGAACCCGGAACCCGGGAAAAGGAAAGCATAGAAAAAATTAAGCGCATCATGGCAGAGCAGCTGTTTACTCCCCCAGGATTGGATGAACTGGCCAGCATAACTGGACTGGCAGAACAGGATTTCAATGAAGTATTAGCCTACATGATTGAGGCGGATATGCTGGTAAAAATCAACCAGGAAATAGTTTTTTCCAGTCAGGCGATAGAAGAGGGAAAGAGAAAACTAAGTGATTATTTTGAGCAGGAAAAGGAACTGAGCCTGGCAAGTGCCCGGGATATATTGAAAACTACTCGAAAGTATGCGCTACCTCTGGTAGAATATTATGATAGAATTCGTTTTACCCGTCGGGTTGGGGATATGCGGGTAAAGCTCTAAAAATAGCTATGCCGGGGAGTTTTAGGAGGATTTGCCAAAGTGTCTAGAATAGGTATTCCACGTACACTGGCGTACTTTATTTATTTTCCCTTTTGGAAGACTTTTTTTGAGGAACTGGATCAGGAAGTGGTTCTTTCTTCCCCTACTACCAGAGAAATAATGGATCATGGAGTAAGGGAAGCGGTTAATGATGCCTGTATTCCTATCAAACTCTACCACGGTCACGTCGCTGATCTCGCTTCCAAGGTGGATTACGTCTTTTGCCCCCGGCTGGTAAGTGTTCGCAAGCATGGCGATTTTGGCACCGAAACCTTTTGCCCCAAATTCCTGGGACTTCCCGATATGGTTCGCCTGGCTATGGATAATCTCCCCGAAATAATAGATGTTCGGGTTGACCTGAAGCAAGGGAAGGATGAATTACTTAATGTTTGTTCCCAGGTCGGGGATTTACTGGGAAAATCTGAAGTAGAAATAAAGAAGGCTTACCAGAGTGCAATGAAGGTACAAAAACGTTTCAAGAAATTGCTTTATCAGAATATGACGCCAGAAGAAGCCCTGGACATGTTATTTGCCAAAGGGGAGAGGAAACCCTTACTGACCCAGCCTGATTTACAGATAGCGGTGGTGGGCTACCCTTATGTCATATATGATGATTATATTAACGGTCGCATCTTGAGTTTACTGGCGAAAGAAAACGTCAACGTATACACCCAGGATATGCTCAGCGACAAGATTATGAATCGGCAGGCCCGCAACCTGCCCAAGAGCATGTTCTGGTATTTTTCCAACCGGGCAGTCTACGGAGCTCTTCACTTTATGCAACAAAAAAACATAGATGGGATAATTCATATAACTGCCTTTGCCTGCGGTCCCGACTCCATAGTGGATCGTCTGTTGGAGATTGAAGCCCGGAGGCATGGGCAAATACCTTACCTTTCAATTGCAGTGGACGAGCACACCGGTGATGCCGGGGTAAGGACCCGGGTTGAGGCGTTTTTGGATATGCTGCGTTTCAGGAGGGAGAAATCGTGAAAATAAGTTTTCCGCATATGGGCTATTCTTATCTGGCGCTGAAATGGCTGGTAGAAAATATGGGCCATGAGTGTATTGTTCCCCCTGAACCCAGCAGTCATACGCTTGACCTGGGAGTGCGTCATGCTCCGGAGTTTGCTTGTATTCCATTCAAAATTCTAATGGGAACCTACCTGGAAGTGGCCGAGAAAGGCGCCGAGGTGATTTTGACATCCGGGGGCATGGGACCTTGTCGGGCCGGGCTGTACTGGGTAATGCATCAATACCTTTTAGATGAACTCCACACCGGGGTTAAGGTAGTAGCATTTGAGCCCCCCCTGTGTGATCTCAAGGATTTTTTTAAAAAGCTCCGCTGGGTGAGGAGAACCGGAGGTCTATCGGTTAAAGAATTTGTCCAGGTGCTGCGGATTACCTGGGAAAAGATTAAGGCTATAGACGAGGTAGAAATGTTATCCCACGAAATAAGACCTTATGAAACCAACCGGGGCGAAACTACCAGGGGGCTATGGCAGGCTCTGGAGATGCTGGATGCAGCCAATAACGAGGCGGAAATTGAAGACGCCATGCAGGAAGGGTTAAAGCTCTTACGCGATGTTTCTCAGGATCGCAGCCGTAATCCTTTAAAAATTGGAATTATCGGTGAGATTTATGTGGTTTTAGAACCGGCCGCTAACCATTATATTCAAATAATGCTGGGGGAAATGGGAGTACAGACCGACCGTTCCATTTACCTTACTTCTTATACCAGGAAAAACACCATCGTCAACCTGGAAGGAGACGTATTCGAAATAGCCAAACCTTATCTGGGGGAGGCGCCCATAGGTGGGCACGGGGCCAACAGCATTGGGGAAACTATTCTCTATGCCCGGCACGGTTTCGATGGGGTAGTTCAGCTGGCACCCTTTGCCTGCATACCGGAGATAGTTGCCAAGAGCATCATACCAGCTGTCAGTAAAGATTATGGCATACCAGTTTTAACTTTATTTATAGACGAGCAAACTGGCAAAGCCGGGGTGCAGACCCGGCTGGAAGCCTTTGTTGATTTACTGGAAAAACGCAGAGAAGTCAAAGCAAAACGCGGAATCGAGAGGTTAGTAATATGATTAAGGGATATTTGGGAGTAGATGTAGGCTCGGTAAGTACCAATCTGGTAGTAATTGATGACCAGAATCAATTGCTGGTGGAGCAATACCTGCGTACTAATGGCAAGCCCATACAAACAGTTCAAGAAGGATTACATGCCATAGGCCAGGACTTACCTGCTGATGTGCAGATAGCCGGTGCTGCCACCACTGGCAGTGCGCGCTACTTGACTAGCCTGATCATAGGGGCAGATATAGTCAAGAACGAGATTACTGCTCATGCCATAGCCTCTTCCGCCCTGGCCGAAGATGTAAAAACCATAATTGAAATTGGCGGTCAGGATTCTAAAATCATAATACTGCGTGAAGGGGTAGTTACCGATTTTGCCATGAATACGGTATGTGCTGCAGGTACCGGATCCTTTCTGGATCAGCAGGCCAGCCGCCTTCTCATTTCCATTGAGGATTTTGGCAGTTATGCGCTTAAGGCCAAAAACCCGGTAAGAATTGCCGGGCGCTGTGCCGTATTTGCCGAGTCCGATATGGTTCATAAACAGCAGTTGGGATACAATACGGAAGACATAATTGCCGGACTTTGTGAAGCTCTGGTCAGAAACTATATGAATAATGTGGGCAAGGGCAAGGAAATCCTGGCCCCAGTTATGTTCCAGGGAGGGGTAGCAGCTAACGAAGGTCTGGTACGGGCCTTTAACAGGTACCTGGGGCAGGAGGTTATAGTGCCCAGGCACTACGGGGTAATGGGTGCGATAGGAGCAGCTATTCTGGCCCGGGGAGCCAGCCGCAAAAAGGGAGGCACCTCCTTTAAGGGCTTTAACATTCAGGAAATCCACTTTAAAACCAGGAGCTTTGAATGTAAAGGCTGTTCCAACGCCTGTGAAGTAGTGCAATTTTATGAAAACAGTGAATTACTAGCCCGCTGGGGAGACCGTTGTGGCAAATGGGAACTGCATGTTATGTAAATAGATAGGGGTAAGGGAATGTAAGCAGAGGCGCAGGAACTTACGGTTGATAGAGCATGATATGTCACGGGTTAGGGGTTTAATAACAAGCGGGTAATAGAAGCTTATCGGTGAGAGGAGGTAGGGTAGTGCTTCAGATTAAAGAAATTGATATTTATTATGGCGCCATTTACGCTCTGAAAAAATTATCCCTGGAAGTGGCGCAGGGCAGTATAGTAAGTTTAATTGGTGCCAACGGGGCTGGCAAAACTACTACCTTAAAGAGCATATCCGGATTGCTGCGGCCCAAAAGCGGCAGCATAATATTCAAAGATACCGATATAAGCAAAGTTGCTCCTGAGAAAATAGTGGGTCTGGGCATATCCCAGGTACCAGAAGGGCGCCGGGTATTTGCGACCATGACGGTTATGGAAAACCTGGAAATGGGGGCTTATCTGCGTAAGGATAAAAAGGGCATAGAAGAAGATATGGAAAACGTCTTTACCCGTTTTCCCCGCCTGAAAGAAAGGCGCAAACAGTTAGCCGGCACCTTAAGTGGTGGGGAGCAGCAGATGCTGGCAATTGGCCGGGCTCTGATGGCCAGACCTCAGCTCATGCTGATGGATGAACCCTCCATGGGGTTGGCACCACTCCTGGTAAAAGAGATATTTTCCATTATTAAAGATATAAATGAACGGGGAACTACCATATTGCTGGTAGAGCAAAACGCCAACATGGCTCTATCTATAGCAGATAAAGCCTATGTTATAGAAACTGGAGAAATTGTTTTACAGGGCAATGCCCAGGAGTTAATGAATAGTCCTGAAGTTAAAAAGGCTTATCTGGGAGGATAATAAGAAAATAGACACAGATAACACAGACCCTTCGGGCACAGATGAACACTGAATTTTTATAAAAACATAAATCAAGATCTATTAGACCAATCTTTATTTTCATAAGTGGTTGCCGTGTCCTTTTAGGGTATGGCCTTGAGGCCATGGGGGGTTAGTTATTACAACCTCTTTAGGCCTGGGACCGATTAACGGAAGGGGGATTATTTAAAAAATGAAGGTAAGAGACCGTATGGCTACCGGTGTCAAGACCGTGGATATGGAGAACAGTATTACCGAGGCTTTTCGTTTGATGAAGGATAATAACATTCGCCGCTTACCGGTGATGGATAAAGGTAAACTGACGGGAATAGTAACCCTGACCGACCTTAACCAGGCCTCTCCCTCGTCAGCTACCTCGCTCAGTATTCATGAGCTTAACTATTTGCTGGCCAAGACTAAAATCCGGGATATTATCCCTAAAAAACAAAAGCTGATTACCATTGGCCCGGAAAACTATATTGAGACAGCCGCTAAAATTATGCGGGAGAACACCATCAGCGGCTTACCCGTAGTAGAAGATGGCAAACTGGTAGGGATCGTAACGGAAACGGATATTTTTGACGCCCTTATCGATATACTGGGGGTTAGAAGACAACATACCCGTATAGATATCTTTCTTAAGGACCCACCCGGCAGTATAGCTGAAGTTACCGGGTTGGTTGCCGCTCGGGGAATTAACATAATCAATACGGTAGTATATTACGAGAAGAGAAAAGGTAAATATAAAATGATTCTGCGCATGGAAGAGTTAAACTATGAACCGGTAGTAGCAGAATTAAAAGATAAAGGCTATGAGGTGGAGTCAGTTATAGTTCGGGATGGAAATGATTAGTAAGAAAAAATAATTTTTGACGCGGCAACCTTAATTGTGATACCCGCAGGTTGAAACCGTAGAACAGTCATGTGTAGGGAACGGCCCCTGTGCCGTT
>JAQUGU010000046.1 GCA_028683995.1 Syntrophomonadaceae bacterium
GCCAACTTCAAGCTCAGGGCTACCAGAATATTATAGTTGTTCCCCGGGAAGAGTTGGACCTGCTGGAGCAGGAAGCGGTTTATCGCCTTTTTGCCCGGGAAGAGCCTGAGTATGTATTTCTGGCTGCGGCTCGGGTAGGTGGTATAGAAGCTAATCGCAGTTTCCCCGCCCAGTTTATCCGGGAAAACCTCTTAATCCAGACCCATGTTATTGATGCTGCCTATCATCATGGTGTTAGGAAACTTCTTTTTTTAGGTTCCTCCTGTATATATCCCGGTCTTGCACCCCAGCCATTAAAGGAGGAGTATCTCTTAAACGGCAGGTTGGAAGAAACTAATGAGGCCTATGCCATAGCCAAGATTGCTGGAATAAAGATGTGCCAGGCTTATAACCGGCAATATGGAGCTAATTTTATTTCCGTCATGCCCACTAACCTGTATGGACCAGGTGATAATTTTGATCTTAATACTTCCCATGTTCTGCCCGCCCTGATTAAAAAATTCCATGAAGCTAAAATCAGGCAGGATGAACAGGTAGTAGTCTGGGGTTCGGGCAAGCCCCGGCGGGAGTTCCTCCATGTTGACGATCTGGCTGCTGCCTGTATATTTCTCATGAATAATTATGAGCACTCTGAAATTATTAATATTGGCAGCGGTAAAGACATCAGCATCGCCGATTTGGCGGTACTGGTAAAAAACATTGTGGGCTACGAGGGCAAGATTATTTATGATCATAGTAAACCTGATGGAACTCCCCGTAAACTGCTGGATGTAAGTAAATTAACGACCCTGGGCTGGCAGCCCCAAATAACCCTAAGACAGGGAATAGAGTCAACTTATCGCTGGTTTACAGATATATTTCACGGGAACGGTCATATATTAACCACCTATAATTGCGGAGTACACATAAGCACCGATGGAAATGGCTTGATGGACTCTTCCTCGACGGGGAATACATAAGCTGTAGGGGCGAACCCGTGTGTTCGCCCGCGGTCAGTAGCTTTATAACTGCCAGGTTTGACCTGCGGGACTCTGTTATTGGCTGGGCAGACACATGGGTCTCCCCCTATAATTTCTCACACCTCACTTTTACTTATAGGAGGTTTTATCATGATTAAAGTTAAGTTGAGTACCGATTTTCCTTATGAACCGATAATACGCCAGACTCCCGGGCGACGTGGTATCTGGGGTGATTGCCAGTTTTATATAAATAGCCCGGTAAATGATTGCGATTATTGGGTGGTATATAATGGAGTATCAGAGCCTGAGACTGCTTATTGCCCCCCTCAGAACACTATTCTCATAACCGGAGAACCACCCAGCATACTTGATTATCCGGCAACCTATACCTCGCAATTTGCCCGCGTGGTGAGCTGTCACCGTCATATATCCCATCCCCGTTTGATACTGAACCAGACCGGACTTAGCTGGCATACCGGCAGGGTGCTGGTAGATATTAAAAACCGCCAGAGCATTACTAACCGGGATTACGATGATTTTAAGGATATGCATACTTTACCCAAGAGCAAGCTGATGTCGGTTATTACTTCCAGCAAAGACTTTACCGAGGGACATCAAAAAAGGCTTAATTTTGTTAGAAGGCTAAAGGATTATTTCGGAGAGGATATTGATGTTTTCGGACGTGGCATACGTGAAGTGGATGATAAATGGGATGCGATCAGCCCCTATAAATACCATATTGCCCTGGAGAATTCGGTCTATCCCCATTACTGGACCGAGAAATTAAGCGATGTTTACCTGTCCGGGGCTTATCCTATTTACTACGGTTGTCCCAACCTGGAAGATTATTTTCCAGCTGCTGCCTATACCCGGATTAATATAGATGATGTGGAGGGGGCAATCCGAACCATTGAGGAATGTATCCGTGAGAGGCGCTATGAAGCATCATTGGATAGAATAATTGAGGCCAGGAATCTGGTACTGGATCACTATAACCTTTTTGCTCTTATTGCTGAATTGGTTAGAGAGCCAGTAGCCACAAAGAAGAAGATAGTAGTAACTGCAGGCCAGTCGGTAAGTAGTGTTGTCAGTCATCAGACAAAGGCTAAAGCAAGAATAAGCTTTTATCCTCAGGAGTAATGGTTGACAGGGGGACGGGGTTGTTGACACACTTTGAGTGTGTCAACAACCCCGTCCCCCTGTCAACCCCGTCCCCCCTGTTACCTGCTGGCTATCGAATGGTAATCATCGGTGCGGGCTATTACCTGGCAATCTTGTAGTATGCGGGCTTCACTATCCTGCCAGGTATGAGAACCGATATTTAATCGTCTTATTCCCACAAAATTAAAGCGGTCATTAGAGTAAATCCGGATATTGTTTCTTACACAGTCCCGGCAGAACTCTACATCTTCACCAGCATTAAGATTTCGGAAGCGGATACGTTGTACAATATCTTTTCGGATAAGCATAGTTGCTCCGGTAACCTTGTCTACAAAGCTGTTTTCACGGCCTGGTGCGAAAAGAGCCAGGGTTCTGCTGCCTTCGAAATAGAGAAACCAGCTGGCTTTACCTACTACTCCAGCCCCGCTATTTTCCAGGGCTGCTACGGCATTATTTAAATATGCAGGAGCATAGTAATCATCATCGTCGAATTTGGCAACATAGTCATAAATGGCTTGATTGGTCGCATAATTAAGGCATGTTCCCTGGCCGATTTTCTCATCGATTCTAAGTACTTTCACATTTGGGTATTGGACTGCTTGCCTTCTCCAATGTTCCATATTAATAGCATTGTTATTTACAACAATAATTAATTCTTTAGGAGAAAAATCTTGCCGCAAATAGTTATTAAGTATGTTTTGCAGGTAAGCCGGACGCTTGGTACAGGTTATAATTGATACTCCACGCAGGTTTGCTTGTGCCTGCATACAGGTATTAATCCGATATGACCTCTTGTTGCTTACAGTTATGATCGGGTTACTCATTTAATGACCCCCTGATAATCTTGATTTTGCTTTATTGAGCAGGTATTTACCGGTTAAATGATTTAACACTAAGGCTTAAGATGTCGGGACAAACTGGATACCAAGCGTATAAACTCATCGGAATGTAGTTGTAACTTTTCATGCTCCAGAACATAAGCTGGTATTTCCTGCTCTAAAACCCATTCCAAAAATTGGATTTCGTCCATGTCTATAATTTCCTCGGTCATAATTGCCTGATCATAGTCAACCAGGCAGGTTACTTTGCCATCAAATATGATATTCCTCGGATGCAGGTCTCCCTGGTATACTCCCAGGCGTTTTTGTTCAAATAAAGCTAGGAGAATATCGGCCAGCATGGGTTGGCCATTAGGGATAATCCTTTCTTCAATAAAATAAGGGTAGCCGTTATTCAGTTTCCCATTAGCTAGAAGCCGGGGACAACTTTTGCAGTGGTGAGAATTAAGGTGTTTTATGACCTGCACCTCTTCATTCAGGGTTCGTAATTTCATTTCATTAGGGCAAATTTCAATTTTAATGATTTGGTTATCAGATAGTCCAATATAGTGGGTGGTGCTTTCCGATTGTAATAGATTAAAAGTAATACCATCTATCGTAATAGATTCTAAGAAAGATTCATCGTGCATCTAAATCACCCCTTGTTAAACCCTCACATTTTCATCATATTCTTTTACCAGGAAATCGGTGTCATAAGGCCAGTTTTACTTGCTGTTACATTGCATAAAAGTTATGGGCAAAGCTCAAAATACAAGTAAATAATAAAGGAGGCATTAAATATGCAAGTAAAGATTGCTGAATTTGTAGGTGAGTCACCTAATAGCTGGCAGGAAGCTATAGAAAATGCAGTAGGCGAAGCTTCCCAGAGTTTAAACAAAATAACCGGTGTGGAAGTGTATAACTGGACGGCAGATTGTCAGCAGAATAAGATAATTGAATACAAAGCTAACATTAAAATAGCTTATGTAGAGTAACCTTCTGGTGCTGATTCTAACAACATCTCTTAGGAGATGTTGTTTTCATTTATAGCATAAGCAGAGTAGTAAATGCCAATAATAACAGGAGGCGAGTTTTTTGGAAATACCAAATGCCGAAAACTTAAAACAGGCAGAAATAGATGAATATGATAGCCTGGTTCAACAGCTTAAACCAAAGCCACCCCTCCTAAAACACTGTTTCTGGGCCTTTGTGGTCGGGGGACTAATTTGTGTGCTGGCCCAGATAATACTGGATTTCCTGCAGGCTGGCGGAATGGGTCAGACTGATGCCAGTTCAGTAACCTCGGTAATTATGATATTTCTGGGAGCATTACTAACTGGTATTGGTGTTTACGATAAACTGGGAAAAACTGCGGGGGCAGGTTCTATAGTACCTATAACTGGTTTTTCCAATGTTATTGTGGCATCAGCCATGGAGTTTAAGCGAGAAGGCTATATTTTTGGAGTAGGAGCTCATATTTTCAGTATTGCCGGTCCTACCCTGGTTTTCGGTTTTGCCGTTTCTACTCTAATTGGTTTAATAAAGCTGTTGTTTATGTAAGGCGTAAGGGGTTGTAGGGGCAGACCCGTGTGTCTGCCCGGCCGAGCGCAAACCCTGGTATTCAACCATTCTCGGTTGAGAATTACTAACCCAGGGTGAGGCGTAAGGCGTAAGGCGTGAGGGGTTGTAGGGGCAGACCCGTGTGTCTGCCCGGCCGAGCTATATATGCTGCTAGTGATAGTGGCAAGATGGAGGTTGTTATGCCGGGACCTAAGAAAAGAGGCATGCAAACAGTAATATTTGATAATCCTGCAATTCTGGCCTCCTGGGCTTCCGTGGTGGGGCCGAAGGAAGGGGAAGGACCGTGGGGAAATGATTTCGATATTATTATGCCGGATTACCTGCTGGGGGAGGAGACCTGGGAAAAAGCAGAAAACAAAATGCTTAAGCAAACTGTAGAACTGGCTCTAAATAAAGCAGGCCTGCAAAATAATGAGGCTGAATTATTACTGGCAGGTGACCTGTTAAACCAACTGGTGGCATCAAATTTTGCGGCGGCGGAACTGAGTATACCATTCCTGGGATTATATGGAGCCTGTTCAACTATGGTTCAAGCCTTATTAACTGGTTCTATGCTGATTGATGGCGGCTTTTTTGAACGAGTAGTGACAGCGGCTTGCAGCCATCACTATTCAGCGGAAAGGCAGTTTCGCTTTCCTACCGAACAGGGGGTACAGAAACCTCCCAGTTCCCAATGGACAGCTACTGCTGCCGGTGCGGTAGTTTTAGAATCTTCAGGGACCGGGCCACGGATTACCAGTGCCACTATTGGCAGGGTAGTAGATATGGGGCAAAGTGATGTTAATGATATGGGAAGTGCCATGGCTCCGGCAGCAGCAGATACTATAAAAATGCACCTGCAGGATCTCAACCTGTTACCTGATTACTATGATTTAGTAGTAACAGGAGACCTGGGTAAGGTGGGAATGGCTATACTGGGGCAGCTTTTTGGCAAAGAAGGTGTAGTACCCCCGCCCAATCACAGTGATTGTGGTGTTTTACTTTTTGACGAAAAACAAGAAATAGGCTCAGGAGGAAGTGGTTGTGGCTGTTGTGCTTCCATGTTCTGTGGTCCTTTGCTAAAGAAAATGATTAAGGCGGAGATTAAAAAATTATTGCTGGTAGGTACCGGCGCTCTGATGAGTCCCACTACCAATTTTCAGGGAAGCACTATTCCAGCAATAGCGCACGCGGTAGCTATTGAGTATTAAATAGTCGTCGGACGTCAGACGTAAGGGGAGAAGAGTAAGGGGTGATTATGGAGGTGAGTGTGATAGATGTCACTGTTAATGGCATTTTTAATTGGGGGAAGCCTTTGCTTAATTGGGCAATTACTTATAGACCTTACTAAACCAGGTATAACCCCAGGGCATGTGCTGGTGGTCTTTATTACTGCCGGTGCCATACTGAGTGGGTTAGGCCTTTATAAGCCGCTGGTTGATATTGGCGGGGCAGGGGCCACTATTCCTCTTTCCGGTTTCGGTCACTTGCTAACGCAGGGAACATTAAAAGCGGTGGAACAAAAAGGGCTTTTGGGCGCTTTTAGCGGCGGTGTGGAAGCTGCTGCTGCGGGAATAGCTGCTGCTATAATCTTCGGTTATGTAGCTGCGGTTATATTTAATCCTAAGGAATAAGACAGTATAGTTTTAATTATTCTTAAATTTTGAATTTTGAATTATGGTGGAAATACACCCTACGGGTACTACAATGTTCACTATCGTTCACAATTAAGGTTGCTCCGTATTTATCTATATTTTAATGTTTTTTAAATCTGCGCATATCATAGAAAATCTGCGTAAATCTGCGTCCGAATGTTCAAATAGCGGGCTATACCCGGGAAAGGAGGACAAATAATGAAACGAGTGGGGATACCACACAGCCTTTTCTATTATTATTACTATCCACTCTGGAAGACCTTTTTTAGTGATTTGGGTGCCAATGTAATATCATCTTCGGAAAGCAACCGCCTTACCCTGGATCAGGGCATAAAACTGGCAGTAGATGAAACCTGTCTGCCGATAAAGGTTTATTTTGGCCATGTTCAGGAACTATGCCAGCAGCATTTGGACTATATATTTATTCCGCGTTTGGTAAGCGTGGAGCCCAAAAGTTATATATGCCCTAAATTTATGGGGGTTCCTGATATGATAAGAGCTGCCCTCGATAATCTGCCTCCACTAATTGATATTACTATAGATGTAAGCAAAAGTGATCGCTCTCTTAAACGGGATATTATGAGGGTTGGTTCCCTGTTCACTAACGATGACAATCAGATTAAACGGGCCTACACCCATGCTTGCCAGGAAAACCGCTTCTGCCGTTTGTTAGCCCGGGAAGGATATACTATGGCCGAAGCCATTTCCTTGTGGGAAGGGGAGCAGGTAAACAATCCGGCCAGCGGCGACCTGAACATTGGAGTATTGGGTCATGGTTATTCCCTTTATGACCCCTATATAAGTATGAATCTGGTAGAGCGTTTAAGGAAGATGGGATGCAACGTTTTTCTCCCGGAAGCCCTGGATATAGGCTGTATAGAGCGGGAGGCAGCTACGATCCCCAAACGGGTATTTTGGACCCTGGGGCGCAAAATGGTGGGCAGTGCTCTCTATATGGATAAGCGAGCAGATATAGATGGAATTATATATCTGGCTTGTTTTGGCTGCGGCCCCGATTCTCTGATTGGAGAAATCATTGAGAATAAAGTTAAAAACAAATCATTTATGATGTTAACCATAGATGAGCATAGTGGCGAAGGCGGACTGGTTACCAGACTGGAGGCCTTCTGTGACATGTTACGTAGAAGGAGGATGCGTGGTGAAGGTAACCTTCCCGCATATGGGTAATGCCCATATTCCTATAAAGGCTTTGTTAAAAGGTTTGAAACTGGAGGTTATTCCCCCTCCACCGGTGAGCAAAAAGACTATGGAACTGGGGGTAAAATATTCTCCTGAGTTTGCCTGTTTACCGCTAAAGGTTAACATGGGTAATTTTATTGAAGCTATAGAAGCCGGTGCTGATACCATAGTTATGGCCGGGGGCTGGGGACCATGCCGTTTTGGCTATTATGCTCAGGTAGAGAGAGATATTCTTAAAAATCTTAATTACGATTTTCGCATGGTTATCCTGGAAGCTCCCGATTCCCGGTTATCCGATTTACTTAAGCAGGTAAAATCCCTGGGGGAAAACGTAAGCCTGTGGGAGGCTTGGAAAGCAATAAAATTCGCCTGGTATAAATTAAACGCGGTGGAGAAACTGGAGAGACATTTTGAATACTACCTGCCCCGGGTAGTAGACAAAGACAAAGTGGAAAAAATTTTTGACGATGGTTTAAAGAATATCGACCAGGCAGACGAGCGCAAGGAAGTCCATGATTTTACTAACATATGCTTAAAAAAGATGCAGGAACAGCCCTGTCATAATCAACCGGTTCTTCGTATTGGACTGGTGGGGGAAATATACACCATACTGGAACCGGTCACTAATTATCATGTTGCCCGCTATATGGGCCGGCTCAATGCCGAGGTTACGCGTTCCATATACATGAGTGATTGGGTTAATGACCATTTGCTGGGAGGCTGGATTAAGAAATCCCGGCATGCTGAAATAATTAACTGTGCCAGTCCTTATCTGAACTACTGGGTTGGCGGTCATGGCCGGGAAACAGTTGGATATACGGTGGATTTTGCCCGTAAACAATATGATGGGGTGGTGCAGATTGGCCCTCTGACTTGTATGCCGGAAATTGTTGCCCAGTCGGTATTGGGCAAGGTTAGTGAGAGGGAAGGTATACCTTGCATGACTATGTATTTTGATGAACATTCCGGTGAAACTGGTATCTATACCCGCCTGGAGGCTTTCATTGATATGCTGCAGCGGAAGTCTTACCTGCAGTCATCCTTTAGTACCCCAATAGGCGTTGATAACAAATTTGTCTTGTAAATAAATTTGAATCTAGGAACGCGACTAATTGTCTAGAGTGAGAGTGAGGAATGAGGAGTGAGGAGTGAGGAGTGAGGGGAAGCTTTTAAGGGAGGCTATCATCGTGCATTACTATCTCGGAGTTGATATAGGCTCAGTAAGCAGTAATTTCGTACTTATGGACCAGTACGGTAATATCAGGGAAAAGGTATACCTGCGTACCCTGGGTAACCCGGTAAAAGCTATCAAAGAAGGTTTTGCCCAGATTAAATCCCGGCAGGGTGAACAGTTGGATATCCGGGGGGTAGGGACTACCGGGAGCGGGCGTCACCTGGCTGATGTTTTGCTGGGTGCGGATGTAGTGAAAAATGAAATTACGGCTCATGCAGTGGCAGCATCGGCGCTTTTTCCCGGTGTCCGTACCATAATCGAGATTGGTGGTCAGGACTCCAAAATAATTATTCTTAAAAATGGCATAGTACAGGATTTCGCTATGAATACAGTATGTGCTGCCGGTACTGGTTCCTTTCTGGACCAGCAGGCAGCCCGGTTGAACATAGCCATAGAGGATTTTGGCGATTATGCCGTCCGCTCCCGTCAGGGGATAAGAATAGCCGGCCGCTGCGGGGTGTTTGCTGAATCAGATATGATCCACAAACAGCAAATGGGGTACCCGGCTGAGGATATAATAATGGGGCTTTGTGAGGCGCTGGTAAGAAACTATCTAAATAATGTGGCCAAGGGAAAAAAGATAGAGGAACCCATAGTATTTCAGGGCGGAGTGGCTGCCAATGCCGGGATAAAAAAGGCCTTTGAGAAGGTACTGAATAGTCAGGTACAGGTCCCTGAACCATATGAGGTTATGGGGGCTATAGGGTCGGCTATGCTGGCCCAGGAGCAAAGAGCGCAGAGCCAGGCTCCGGGGAATTACCGGGGAGATGATTTTATCCTGGAGGGCGAATTCAAGTCCAGCAGTCACGAATGCAAGGGCTGTCCCAATCTATGCGAAGTAGTATGTATTAAACGTAATCAAGAAATATTAGCCTACTGGGGCGACCGCTGCAAAAAATGGGAGAACTCCATCAACCGCCAGGATAAGCTACAGGTGATATGAACTAACCTTCGAGTATAGCCAGGATCTGTTCTTCCAGGTGCTGTTTTTCTGTTACCGATGGGGTTATGGTAAGGTCGATTTCTAGTTTGATGCTGGCCGGGCGGGCGGAGAGCACATAAATACGGTCAGCCAGCAGCAGGGCTTCGTTGATATCATGAGTGACAAATAATATTGAAGGCTGGTAACGCTGCCGTATATCTTTCAACCAGAGCTGCATTTTATGCCGGGTAATAGCATCCAGGGCCGCAAAAGGTTCGTCCAGAAGCAGGATATCGCTGGCAAATAGATAAGTTCGAAGCAGTGCTACCCGTTGTCGCATACCTCCAGAAAGCTGCCGGGGATAATGCCCGGCAAAGTCCTGCAGTTTAAAATCCTGCAGGTATTGCCCAGCGATCTCTCGAGCTTCCTTTTTATTTATTCCTTTTAAAACCAGAGGGATGGACACATTATCCAGAACGTTCTTCCAGGGCAGCAAAAGGTCTTTTTGTTGCATGTAGCTGACTCGTCCGGTTAGTCCGCTCCAATCTTTGCCGTCAATACAGACAAAGCCGCGGTCAGGTTTGAGTAAGCCGGCGATAATATTTAAAAGGGTACTTTTACCACAGCCGCTCGGCCCTACAATAACCACGGACTCTTTATCATGTAGTTCAATAGTAAGGTTATCCAGAGTATGGACACCCTCCAGAGTTTTACTTACATTGGCAACTTT
>JAQUGU010000047.1 GCA_028683995.1 Syntrophomonadaceae bacterium
GCGTCACAGCACTCCACCAGAGGTATACCATAGGCGGCTGTTTTCCCGGTTCCGGTTTGAGCTCTTCCGATAAGATCTCGCCCCATTAAAGCTAGCGGAATGGCTTCCTTCTGTACCGGGGTGGTTTCCTCAAATCCCATATCACTGAGGGCTTTAAGAATAAGAGGGTCAATTTTCAGCTCTTCAAATGTGATCAATAGTTTATATTTCTCCTTTATACTAAAATTTTTGAACCTTAATTAATATTACTTTTACCAGCTTTAGGGCAGGAAATACAGAAATAATACAACAATGGTTCCATTACTTTCTTTATTTATTTATTCTACAACTTTTGACTCACTCTGGCTAATTACCTTTCTAATCACTAACCGGAGCATGAGCAACGAGCAGAGGGTAAAGCTTTGCAGCTTGCCAAGCAGGGGAAAAGATTGTACAATAAATGAGCCATAGGAGAATAAGATTTGCCGTGCTAGACGGGGAATTAGCGGTGCCTTGTAACCTGCAACCCGCTACAGCAGGGTCGAATTCCTGAGCCCAGGGTTTATCTTGTAAGGTCTGGCTTGAATAAGTGGCTAAGAAGTTTGGGTCCGGCGCAACAGGACATCTTGAACCGTGTCAGGTCCGGAAGGAAGCAGCACTAAGAGATTAATCCGGTGTGACGCAGGGTAGCCTGAATGGAGTTAACTGTTCAAGTAACGCTTGGAGGGTATTCTCGAAGCCAGGTGCACGGCAATAATTTGAATTGTAAAATAGACGCGGTCTCCGCGTCTATTTTGTATACTTCACAGCAGGAAAGTCAGGACTAAATCAAGAACTTATATGCTAGTATCCGTAACCGAAAGGAAGAGATATTATGGCTTACCTGGCTTTATACCGAGCCTGGCGTCCCCAGCGTTTTGAAGAGGTGGTGGGGCAGGAGAAAACCGTGACCGCCTTGCGTAATGCCATTAAAGAGGGGCGCTTAACCCATGCCTATCTGTTTTCTGGCCCCCGGGGAACTGGCAAGACCAGTATTGCTAAAATAATTGCCAAAGCGGTTAACTGTGAGAATATCGAGGAAGGAGAGCCCTGCAACGTTTGTTCCTCCTGTACCGATATTAACAATGGTAACTTTATGGATGTTATTGAAATAGATGCTGCCTCCAATCGGGGAATAGATGAGATTCGCGACCTGCGGGAAAAGGTACGGGTCTTACCTGCTCAAGGTAAGAAAAAGGTATATATAATAGATGAAGTTCACATGCTTACCACCGAGGCCTTTAATGCTCTGTTAAAGACCCTGGAAGAACCTCCGGATTCAGTTATCTTCATTCTTGCTACCACCGAGCCCCAAAAAATACCGGATACTATACGTTCTCGCTGCCAATCCTACGGTTTTCGCCGCCTGACCGGGCCTGAAATTCTGGAAAGGCTGCAGCAAGTAGCGGCAAGTGATGGTATAGAGCTGGATAATGAAGCGGGCCAGCTAATAGCCCGGCGAGCCAATGGTGGCCTGCGTGATGCCCTCAGCACCCTGGATCAGATTTATTCCTACAAAGGTAAAACCATCAAAAAGGAAGATGTGCTGGATGTGTTGGGACTGGTAGATGAACTATACCTGGCCCGCCTGTTAGAAAAGGTAGTGGAGCAGGATACGGCAGGAATAATTGAGATGCTGGCAGCTGCTCTGGGTGAGGGTAAGGAAGCCCAGCAATTGGCCCGGGAGAGTGCCCTTTATTTACGCGATTTGCTTTTATATATGGTGATGGGTGATGAAACTGACTTTTTAGTAGTAACGGCAACCGCCAAACCATTATTAGAAGAGCAAAAATCTAAAATAGATCGGAGTCAGCTTTTGCAGGCCCTGCGATTGATGATGGACACTGCCGACAAGCTAAGATTCAGTGAAGGGAACCGTTTTATTCTCGAAGTAGCATTCCTGCAGATGGCGCAGATATTTAACAGCGAAACTCCGGTAGTGCAGCCATCCCGGCAGGAAGCCAAAACTCCCCGGGTACAGGCCCCAAGCAGGGGGAATAAGCCGGATGCTCGGGAGATATTATGGAATCGCCTGCTGGCCGGGGTAAAGGAAAAGAAAATTCCTACCCATGCCCTGCTATCCCAGGGTAGGCTGCTGGGAGCGCGCGATGATGTTCTTTATATAGGCTATAAAAAAGGGTACCGTTTTCATAAAGAACGTATGGAAGAAAAAGACAACCGGGAACTGCTGGAAGGCGTAGCCCGGGATATCTTGAAGCGGAACGTGGAAATAGAATTTATTTTCCTTGATGATGAACAATATAATGATATCATTGTAAAAAAAGCCATAGAATACTTTGGCGAAGATATCGTAGAAATAAAGGATTAGGAGGATGAATAAATGAAATTTAACCCTGGCGGTGGATCGATGAATAAAATGATAAAACAGGCCAAGCAGGTACAGGAACAGATTGTAAAAATGCAGGAGGAACTAAAGGAAAGAGAAGTAGAAACCTCGGCTGGTGGCGGTGCTATCACGGTCAGGATAAATGGCAAACAGGAATTAATGGCGATTAAAATTAAGCCCGAGGCAGTTGACCCGGATGATATCGAAATGCTGGAAGATTTGGTTATAGCCGCAGTCAATGAAGGAATCCGGCAATCCCAGGAAATGGTCTCCACAGAAATGGCTAAAATCACTGGCGGCTTCAACATTCCCGGGTTGTAAAAAAATAGATTTTAGACACTGAAGGACACTGAATTTTTATGATTAACCTAAAAGCACTACTGTACACCTTCTAGTTCGTAGTTTATTTTCCTTATAAAAAATTCTGCGGAAATCCTGCTTAATCCGCGTTATCCGCGTGAATTTAAAAATCTATTTTCCTGAAAAATTAGGAGGATTCGGAATGAGACTGGCCCGACCCCTGGAAAACCTCATAGACCAATTACTTAAACTGCCTACCATCGGCCCCAAGACGGCGCAGAGGCTGGCTCTGTATATATTAAAAATGCCGCCCCAGGAAGCCCGGCAACTGGCCCAGGCAATAATTGATGCCCGGGAAAAGGTCTTCCCCTGCTCCCGTTGCGGTTACCTGACCGACAGCAATCCCTGCGCTATCTGCCAGGATGAAAGCCGGGATAAAGAGATTCTTTGTGTGGCCGAGGAAGCCAGTGACATTATTGCTATTGAACGTACCGGGTATAAGGGCAGGTACTACGTTTTAAACAAAAACTTTAACCTGATGGGTGATAATAACCTGGAAGAATTAAACCTGGATCCTTTTATCAAGCAGTTAGCGGCAGGTGTCATCAAAGAAGTAGTTCTGGCCCTAAATCCTGATATTGAAGGGGAAGTCATGGCACGCTACCTGGCTGGAATAGCGACCACCCATGGAGTCAAAGCCACTCGTCTGGCCCATGGCCTACCAGTAGGAGGCGACATTGAGTTTGCTGATGAAATAACCCTGCGCCGAGCCCTGGAAGGACGCAAAGAAATATAACATAATATAAAATCTCGTGGCATAGGATAGGTAACACAGTAAAAATATGCCAGGGGGTTTTTTTATGGAAATATGGTCCAGGCTATATAGCCGGCTAAAAACCTGTCGCTTATTAAATGAAAATGAGCAAGAAAAAATTGATTTTTCTGACCGGGAATTATTAAATGAGGCCCACCAGGAACTAATATGTGCCCATAACATGTTTGCTCGGGTAGTGGATGAGGAAATGGTAGATTGTGCTATCTATAGTATTAGTGCGGCAGAGAAGCGTTACAATTATCTCTATAAAAAAATAAAGCAGGAATACAGTTCTCCATCATACGCCGGGCAAAATATTACGGCCTTGAGCCAGTCATAAGCGAAGAGGGGTGGAAGCCATGGAGGTCTTAAATGTTGTCATAGCAGCATTATTTTTGCTGGTTATCCTTTACATAGTGGCTCAGGTTTTTATCAAACCGGTCAAACTACTCTGGAAATTATTGATAAATTCTGCGGTAGGTTTAGTCCTGTTAGTACTGGTAAACTATCTGGCCTCGTATTTTGACTTTTCTTTACCGGTTAATATTATCAGTGTTCTTATCGCTGGCTTCTTAGGTATACCCGGGGTAATTTTACTTATCTGCCTGCAGTTATTACTAATGCAATAAAAATAAACTTATTTTAAAAAAAGGCCTTAATCGGCCTTTTTTTATTTATAGGAGTAGTTACTAAAGTAAAATCTATAGATAACAGGTTACCCGGCACTCAACTGAAGGCTTAAAGAAAACTCTTACTAGAAACCAAAAAGCCTGGTAAGCAAGGAACAGAACTTAATGAGTTGGATTGAGTACGTTATTAACCGCTTCTTAATCTAAAATTAACAAAAAAACAGTGCACTAAAGGAAGGAAAAAGTGTATTATTTAATTTAATCCCAGTTTTATCAGTAAATTTATTTTAATAATAGTATAGCCTTATTACCAGTACCGGATAAATGTGAGTAACATTTCCCTAAATAAAGATAATTATTGACTCACATTTAAAACATAATCTATACTAATAAAAATCAATTAAATTTTTATGCACTTTTAGGAGGTGTTTGTTTTTACCCTACAGTATTCCCCCCGCGTGGTAGAAGCATATGTTGGAGAGTACGCCAGTGGCAAAAGCGAATTGGCAATAAACCGGGCTCTAGAGCTTAGAATCCAGGGGCATATGGTAACTCTGGTGGATCTGGACACAGTGGAGCCTTTTTATACCTTAAGACCTCTTAAAAAAATGCTGGAAGAAAAGGGCCTCATAATAATTAGCTATTCCAGTGAAGATGCTTTCGGTTTGGGAGAAACCGGAGCCATGCTTAACCCGGCAGCCCGCTGGGCCCTTTGGCGCGAAGGCGATATTATTCTTGATATTGGTTATGGTGTTTTTGGGGCCAAAACCTTGAATTTGGTGGAAGGAGCCCTGGAATCAACTGAATTACGGGTTATTGCAGTAATAAATTATACTCGCCCTATGACCGGTAGCCGCCAAAGGATTACTGAGTATATTAGTAACCTGGGTCGGGTGGATGCCATTGTTGCCAATACTCATTTAGGGGATCAAACCACAGTGGATGTAATTAAACAGGGTAACAATGAAATTCGGGCAGTAGCTCAGAAGTTAAACATCCCGGTGGACTACATGGCGGTTGATGAAAACATGAGGGAAATTATCAAAGCAGAAGAATTTAATCTTCCAATCAAGTTTATACACAGGTATATGCCGCAAGCTTTATGGTAGGATAGTAGCAAAAATTATAGCTTTGTAATTAAAGAAAATGGGAGGTGTTTATATAAATGCAACAGGTCATCACCGAGAGTAAAAAAGCATTTATGACTGGTAATGAGACCGCGGCCTGGGCAGCACTGGCTTCCGGCGCTGACGTTATGTTTGGCTACCCTATTACCCCCCAGAACGAAATAATGCACTACTGGACCCGTTTGGCTCCTCAGTATGGTAGGGGATTTCTCCAGACCGAAGATGAAATATCGGCTGGTTTTACCGTTTGCGGGGCAGTCCAGAGCGGCAAGAAGGCTTTTACTGCCACCGCCGGACCGGGTAATGTTTTGATGCAAGAGCCCTTCGGCATGGCTGAAGCTATGAGGCTGCCCTTGCTAGCCATCATCCAGCAGCGGGGGGGACCATCTTCAGGGACGGTAGTCTATTCCCAGCAGGAGGTTACTTTGACCACATTCGGAGGTAACGGAGAAGGTTGGCGTATAGTATATTCCACTGCTACCCATCAGGAAATATTTGATTATGTAATTAAGGGCTTTAATACCGCATGGAAATACCGGTTCCCTACCTTTATTCTAGGTGACGGTTACCAGGCTAAAATGCGCGAGCCTCTGGAAATGTATGATCCGGAAACACGCGGAATTAAAATGATTGATACTTATCCTCTAATAGGCCTGGACGGTAGTATTACTGCTGCTGAAAGGGAACCACAACACTTATGTAACATATATAGCCTGGAAGAAGAGCTTTATGATGTGGTGATGAAAATCTCTGCTGAATACGAAAGCATCTCTCCGGAAATAGTGGAATACGAGGAAAGACAATGTGAAGATGCTGAAATAATAATACTGACCCATGGAGTGGTATCCAGGGCGGCAGATGATGCGGTAAAAGCCCTGCGGGCTCAGGGTATCAAGGCTGGCTATTTCCGCCCCATTACCCTTAGACCCTATCCGGAAAAACAACTACGCGCAGCCATAGCCCGAAGCGGTGCTAAAAAGCTGCTTATAGCAGAATCTGCCTACGGTCAATTCTATCGTTTGACCAGGCAGGAGATTTATGGAGAAACAATAAAAATGGAAACCCTGTTTATGCCGGGTGTGGGAATAATCGATTATGACATCATTAGCAAAGTGAAGAGCATTCTCTAAGGAAGGGGGTATATTAATGCAGACGGTAGCACCAGCAACACCAAAATCATGGTATTTACCATCCAAACCGCATAAATTCTGCCCCGGCTGCGGGCACGGAATTGTACTAAAAGCTCTGGGCGAAGTAATAGATGAACTGGAAATCCAGGACAAAACTATTTTTGGTTGTGACATAGGCTGTTCCTTGCTTTCCTGGGATTTCTTTGCTTGTGACAGCACCCAGACCCATCACGGACGAACTACTCCGGTTATGGTAGGGATAAAAAGAGCCCGCCCGGAACTTATAGCTATAGGATATATGGGAGATGGAGGCGGATATTCCATTGGTTCCCAGCATCTGCTCAACGCCGCCGTACGTAATGAAAAAGTTACCTTAATACTGGTTAACAACACTAACTACGGGATGACTGGCGGCCAGATGGCACCCACCACCCTTCCCGGACAGAAAACAGAAACCACTCCTTTTGGCAGAGACCCGGAATTGACCGGATACCCCACCAAAGGACCAGAGTTCGTTGCTCAGGTTACGCCTGATAGTGCTTATGTGGCCAGAGCTACGGTATCAAAATATAAACAGTTAAAAAGATTTCTTAGAAATGCCCTGCGTAATCAAATAGAGGGTAACGGCTTCTCCTTTGTGGAAGTGCTTTCTACCTGTCCTACCAACTGGAGGACTAATGCTCAGCAGACCTGGCACTTCCTGGAAGATGAAATGGAGCAGTATTTCCCGGTAGGAGAACTAAAAAACCCCTTTGGAAAGGGGGGTAAATAATGGCTTTGGTGAAAATAGCATTGGCCGGTGAAGGCGGTCAGGGAGTGCAATCAGTTGCTGAGATAATAGCCGAAGCAGCTTATAATGAAGAAAAACAAACCATTTATATACCTAACTTTGGTCTGGAACAAAGGGGAGGAGTATCTATCGCCTTTATCCAGGTTAGTGATGAAAGAATAGGTGCCCCCAAATTTAACAAAGCCGATGTAGTTATTGCCCTCAGCGAAAGGGCGGTTGGGCGTACAGCTCATTTCTCGGATGAAAACACCCTCTTTGTTTATGACTCCGGTTTTAAGGTAGATGAGGCTGATTTTCCTCGTGAGGCCAAGAAAATAATCGGGTTACCAGCCATTGAAACCGCCAATAAGGAATTGCACCCGCGGGTATTTAACATTATTATTATGGGTGCGGTAATAGGCCTTACTAATATAGTAGACTTTGAAGCTGCTAAAAAAGCCCTGGAGAACAAACTGGGCTACAAATTTGAGAAGAATCCGGAGCTAAGAGAACTAAACTACAAAGCGCTGGAATTAGGTAAGAAAATGGCTGAGGAATCCTTGAAGGAAGGGGGGCATTAATTATGAGTCAAGAATTAAAACCGATAACCTTCCCCATGGAAAAAGCAATATTTTATATATTCCCCGATTACTGCAAGGGCTGTGGCCTGTGTAAAGAAAAGTGTCCCAACGGCGTACTGGTATGGTCAGAAAAATTGGGCGTCTATGGTACACCTACCGTTAAACCTAAAGATGAAGACAGCTGCATAGCCTGTAACATTTGTGAAATGGTCTGCCCCGATTGTGCCATACTGATAGAAAGAATTCGCCAGAAAAAAGCGCTGTAGTATAATGGCCCGCTCTGAAAAGGGCGGGGTTTTCTAATCTTACATATTAAAACGAAATAGCAAAGAAAAGTGTCTCAATGATGTACTGGAATGGTCGAAAAATGGGTGTCTATAGTAACGTATACGGTGAAGCCAAAAGATGGAGACAGCGGAATAGCCTGTAATATTTGTGAAATAATCTGCCCCGATTGCACTATATTAGTAAATTGGCTAAAAAATAGGGCGCTTAATAATATCATTTATAAAAGACGGCTTAATGGTTTATGTCAATCCCAAATAACCAAGCCGTCTTTTTATTTTACGAATTATGGAAAATCTAGGTTGACAAAACCAAAAAAAAGGGGATATAACAGGAATGGGGGTGGGTGTCAAATAATGCCAATGGAGGTGAAAACTAACGGTTAATTAAAAACTCATTTAATTCACTAAGATAGGAGGGTTATATTAATGATTAAACGTATTGTCTCAACTGCGTGTATTATTATGATATTAATATTAGTTTGTTCAACGCCAGCTTTTGCGGCGAGAAAATTATTGTCGGTAACAGCAGTCACTCAAGCGCAAAGTATGTGGTGCTGGGCTGCGTGCGATAAAAGTATAATTCAATTCTGCAAAGGTTCATCACCAAGTCAGTCAGACGAGGCAACCTTTCTTTTCGGAAGTCCCATAAATCAAGGAGCAACAACTGACCAGATTAGAAGTGTATTAACAAATTGGCAGGTATCTAGTTCGCGCCAATTTAATCCGCTTTCTTATACTTCAGTTGTATCTCAAATCAATAATGACCATCCAATACTTACAGTATTAGATCCTCTTTCTGGAGCTTTCCACAATAATGTAATTAGAGGTTATGATACATCTAATGATACAGTCCTATTTTTTGATCCATCAAACGGAAGCTACCACGCCCAGCAATATACGAAGTATTGCAGTGGTACCCATTGGGATAATCAATACTATAATTGGATCCATAGTATATTCAGTTGTCAATAGAAGATTCATTAAGGAGTTGAGTTAAATGCGAAAGATGGGATTAGTAGGAAGCTTGCTGATACTTGCTATATTGCTTATAACTGGAATAAGCTATGCTGTTTCCGCCGAAGAACAGGCACGGATATGTGCTGAAGAAAGTTTAGACTTTTTCAGAAGCACTATGGAAGCTTATTATAGAGATTTTAATTTTTTCAGCCAGGAAGATGTAAAGCTAGCGGAGTTAGGGACTCCAATTCCCAGATTTAATATTAATGATCTAGATATGTATGACCATCTAATTAACCAAGTTAAACCTGCTATTTTTTATGTGTTCCCGGTTATGGTAGATGGGGAGCCCGTCACTGACCTGACCGTTATGTTAGAAAACGGAAAATGGGAGAAAGTGGACGTTGGCGGCAATCTATGCCAAACCATTTATGATGTATCCAAACGAGAAGGATTTGATGTAGCGGATGCCAAAATATTAGGATTTGCCGGAGAAACCTTTGTATTGAACAATAAGGACGGAAAGAACTTTGGATATATACCTTTTTATGATGATCCTGAGTATGGGCTAAAATCAAAGGAATTGATGTCTTCTGACAAATTAAAATCAGTTTTAGGGGAAAAAGTTGAAAAGATGTCTAAGATTAATAAAGGACTAAATCCGGAGGAAGGGGTATCGGGGAGCATGAAGACTGATATATCCGCACCATTTAAACAGGAAAACATTTTTTTACGTTTAGCAAACTACATTCATTTTATACTAAAGAAGTAAAAAGGATCCTGTAATAAACTCACTGGGGCAAAGGAAGTTGACCTACTTTTTGTATCATAATCAGCATTTAATAATGAGGGACATCTTTCTGACAGTAGGGATGTTCCTCGTCCTGATAAAATCTGTTTGCCCCATCAGCTAAGAGCTTATGGAAACAGTAAATCTGTTGTCAAATTATAAACTTAGATATATAATAGAAAAGTACTTGCGCAAGCTAAATGCGGAGTACTTATTTTATGCCTCAAAAATGCAGGCAAGAGTGCTTGACATAGGAACAGGGGCATGATAATATATGTTTTGCGCCCACGGAAAGTGGGGCTGCGAGATCTTGATAAAACAGAACAGCAAGGCTAAAGTGCGGGAGAAATGGAACTGTATTTTTGTTAAAGAAAATATAAGCCAGGACTCCGAAACGACAACGGATAACAAAAAAGCCAGCCTTA
>JAQUGU010000048.1 GCA_028683995.1 Syntrophomonadaceae bacterium
TGCTTATAATGGTCTACAATCCTATAATATAGAACAATAGCACATAATTCTATTCAGGGGAGCGTTATTTGTGACCATCGGACTTATTTTCTTAGCAATTGCTTTAATTCTTATCGCCTACGCCTACCTATCTTATAAAAAGGTAGCTCAAAGCTTGCTGCCAGTAAAGCAGGAAGACCTGGTCAGCTATTATTTGGATCTGGTTTATAACCTGCTTCCGGTACCCTTCTGGAGCGGTCTGCTGGGCATTGCCCTGCTGCTGGTCGCCATTATTATAATCCTGTTTAACCTGCCATTCGTATTTTAAAGGAAGTAGCAAGGGGGACATTTGTTAATTCGGATTTAAAACACTCTACCCAAACTATTAAGTGCTAAAGGGCTAGGAAACCTGTCACGTCTTTGTGTTTGCATAATTCAGGAAAAAGTGGCTAAAATAGAATGATAAATACAATGGACACACACATATAGTTCTGCCGCTAGCCGAGTAGAACAGATATGGATAAGGGGTCCATGAGGGGAGGAACTGCCAGTTACTATTCAGATTATTACAGACACCTCGTGTGATTTACCGGATAGTGAATTAGAACAATACGGAATTGAGATGATACCGTTAAAAGTTAGCTTTGATAACGGAGAGACTTTCCTAGATCGCTTTGAGATTAGCCCTGCTATTTTTGTTCAGAAAATGGCAGCAAACAGGACTTTGCCCAAAACATCCACTCCCGATCCGCAGACCTTTATCGAATATTTTCAAACTGGACTGGAGAAAAAGGGACAAGTCCTTTTTATTAGTCTTTCTTCCGGACTTAGCGGTACTTTTCAAACTGCACAATTAGCGAACAATATGCTGGGCAACAATAAAGTCCGGATTTTTGACACTCTAACCGGATCCCTGGGTGCAGGCATCATGGCCATAAAGGCAGCGCAGATGGCCGCAGCAGGTCTGGCGCTTGATTTAATCGTAGAAAAGTTGAATGCTATACGGGCACAAAGTGAAACTTTATTTACGCTCGATACCCTGGATAACGTGGTCAAGGGAGGCAGGCTAAGTCGGATCGAAGGATTTGCCGGTACCCTGTTAAACATTAAACCCATATTGAGGAATGACAATATTATTACCGGGGTTCCAGCGGTAATAGAAAAGGTAAGAAGCCGGAGAAAAGCCATGGAGAGACTGGTGAGTCTAATGGGAGAACGGGCAGGTGCCACCATAAACCAGAGGTTAATCGGGGTGAGCCATGTTAATTGTAAAGAAGAGGCGCAGCAATTATGCCAGCAGATAATTCAACGCTATAATCCCCTTATTCCCATTATCATTGCGCCTATGAGTGCAACTATTGGCACCTATGCCGGCGAAGGTGGAATGATGGTTAACCTGTAGGGGCAGGTTTATGATAAACACCCCCATTATAGCTTTATTTCAAAGTCCGGAGATTCCGGCTCAAGCTCTATTTCATCTTGGGAAGGCACCATGGACTCATGTTGCCGCTGCTTCAACGCAAGCTGTTCCAACTGTCGCACCCGGCCTTTTAAACCCTGGCACAGTGCGTCTGTACGCGGTTCATCAATGTAGGGAGATGCTAAAAGAAGCGCCCGGAACTCCTCGTCAACATCCCGCAGGGCGGAAAAATCAATCCAATCCAGGCTGCCGGCTAAAGATATCTGCTGGGCGTGGGTCGGCCTGAAAGGCTGACTGGACACATCACCCCCCGGATGGATGGCTCCGGTGACCTGATCATGCCAGAGGCTGGTGCCGCTGTCATAGATGGGAGCTGGGCCTAACCACGCCAATGTATCCACATAGCGGATGGCGCCAAAGTTTCCCAAGTGGCGATCCGTATTGGCAATAAGGAAGTCAAAGGCCAGCAGGTAGTTCAGAAATTCCTTCATCCCTGGGATACCTAAATGTTCACAGCAAAGCAGGAAATGCTCGTACACAGAATGATGGTTGCGTTTCTTTGCGCTGCGGTAGATGTTGTAGGCGCTGACCAATTCCGTCTCAGGCGTGATGATATTCCCACATATACTGTAGGGGATCTGATCCTCCCAAATGAGGCGGTACGGTACATAGGCCGCACGGTTTAAACGTCGGTGCAATGAAGTGGCAATCACCTCATTGAGAGGCTCTTGCTGAAACGGATTGCTTCCGGACTTGATTAGGCAGCGTTCACCGTCAATGATTTTCCATCTCTTTCGTAGCCATCCGTCGGATGTGTTGCAGGGAGAGAGCAGGTCCAGTTCGCTGCCGGAGGTAGTCTGACCAAAGAGTGCATTCCCCACGTCATCTGAAAAAGGGTTGTGGAAAAAATTAATATCCTCCCACTTAAAGGGATGCTTTTTGGGGTTAATCCAATACTGGTCGGACAGACTCAGCCCGTAGCATTTGGTAAGCAGCTGCTCCGTGTAGGATACGTTCAGGATGTCAAGAGCCTCCCGGATACCGGAACGGCTAGCTGGAATGGAACGTCCCCGCCACCAATCGTTCAGGCTTTTTCTGTCGGGAAGCCCTTTGATAATCGTAATGCCGACGGGAAGGTATTCTGGATGAATCACCTGGGCAACCTTTAAAATCGCACCCGTATCTTCGTCAATATTCAGTTCCACCACGGGGGTATGCTTATTCATCAACGTATAGATCATCCGTGTTTCCTCCCTTCAACGACAAATTATCAACGTATAATTTTACCATTTTTCTTCCTGTTTAACAAGAATTTGTCCATGCAAACAGAGCTGAAGTATGATATTTTTTATTGACAAACAAAATTCTACCAATTTAAAGAATCTCATAAGCAACAATCTAATTAATCAATGTTTTGATTGACAACTTACATTTTACCAAACGGGGATGCACTTTTGTGTCAATACCGCTTGTTTTAACGATTATGTTATTGTTTTTTCGGGCTTTTCAGCCGGTTTTTGATTTCCTACGAAGCCGGGGAACCTGTTTATTACCATGTCAACGTACTCCGGGTAATCTGTGCATTCTGCAGGCACATCCATGCTATCCTTCCAGAAATCATAATTTCTTATGGCTCCTATAGTATCCTGTTCATTTAATATATCTCCAGAAGAATAAAATCAAGAACTGCTGCCCATTACTGTCCGGTCTCCGGTGAAATTCATCTTAAGCTTATTGTTAACCAAAGCAATAATCGCCTCATCTGTCTTTTTCGCCGCATTCTATACAACAAGCGCCAATATAAAAGGTTGTTATAAGAAAAATGCTCCCTCTCTTGCTTAGCTCCCCTAACACCCTACTCGAATGTCGGGCTTTTGGGTAGTTTTATCATAAAAGAGCTTCCTTCTCCGGGGGTACTTTCAGCAGTAATTGTACCTCCGTGCCCTTCGAGGATAAGCGCTGTAATAGCCAATCCCAGCCCGGCTCCCCCATAATGGCGCGATCGGGAGCGTTCAATCCGGTAAAACGCTTCAAAAATGTGCGTCAGTTCTTCTTGGGCCATACCTATTCCTGTATCCTTGATAGTTATCAATATGTCGTTTTGGCGCTCATCAAAAACTATGGTTACTTCACCGCCGGCGTGATTATAGCGAACCGCATTTTCAATAACATTACTAAAGGCGCGGTTTAGCAATGCTTCCTTGCCGGTACAATAAATATCGGTAAACGCTTCCTTGTATAATGTAACCTTATACTGTTCAGCCACCGGTTCCAATGTTGCCATTATTTCGGTTATCATGACCTTCAGGTTTATTTTTTCCCGGAGTTCAATTGTTCCACTGCCGGACATGGCCAATAGATCATCGATTAGTTGTTTTAAACGCTCCAGTTGCCGGTTTATTGCACTAAGGCCCTCCCGGTATTCTTCCCGGGTGGCTTCGGGATTGTCCTGGAGAGACTCCAGGTTAATCTGCATAACTGATAAAGGAGTGCGCAGTTCGTGGGCGGCATCAGATATGAAACGGCGTTGCAGGTTAATATGCTGCTCCAACTGGCTCAGCATGGTGTTAAATGAACATGCCAGTTCTTTGATTTCATCTTCGGGGCCATCGGTAGGTATGCGCTCGGCCAGGTTGTTGGCGTGAATCCGTTTAACTGTCTGGCTTAAAGATTGAACCGGATGCAGAGCTTTTTTAGATAACCAATATGCACCCAGACTCCCTAGTAGTAGTATAACAACCAGACTCACAAGAGAAATAACGCGCAGATATTTAAGGGCCTTTTGCACAGCTTGATTATATGTCAGTCCTTGCCTTTGCTTTTCTAAAACTACTTTCCCTTCTGTAACCCCAATATTATTGTCCTTAACCGTGGATTGTCCATTTGTTGGGGAAGGTACAATATCAATAACATGAACGCTGGGAACAACATTATTAAGCAGAATTGATGATATAGTATTAATAGTAATAATCAGGCCGGCTCCGGTCAAAAGCACCATTAAGACCAGCCAAAAGGCTAAATATGTACGTAATGACAATCGTTTTTTTTCCATGGAGCCTCCGCTTCTTTCCCGTTATCCAAATTATGCTTGCGAGTTGGGTTCTCTCAATCTATATCCCACACCTGAAATGGTTTCGATGTAAATGGGATTTTCCGCATTATCCCCTAATTTGCGCCGCAAGGTATTAATATGTACCCGGACTACATTGGTAAAAGGATTTACCGAATCATCCCAGATATGTTCCAATAGTTCCTCCTGGCTTACTACTTTTCCCGTTTGCCAGAGCAGATATCTTAAAATAGCAAACTCTTTACGAGTCAATTCCAAGGGGCGATTTTCACACCAGGCTATATGTTTTACGGTATCCATTTTCAGATGCCCGCACTGCAATATAGTATCCTGCGTAACAAAGTCGCGGCGCAGCAGTGCCCGTACCCTGGCCTTCAGCTCTTTAAGATAAAACGGCTTGGTTAAATAATCATGGGCACCCAGGTCCAGTCCCCGCACCCGGTCTTCCACTTCAGTGCGTGCGGTTAATATCAGAACTTTGGCAAGCGGGTGGTCGGCGTGCAAGCGGTTTAATACCTCCAAACCGTCTAGCTCCGGCAAGTTGAGGTCTAATACTACCAGATCATAGTTGTTAATTTCAATAAAGAACAGGGCTTCTTCCCCGTCCTCTGCCAGGTCTACGGCATAACCATCCCTGGCCAGTTCTTTCCCCAATGCAGTTGCTAAATCATTCTCATCTTCCACCACCAACAGACGCATAAAATCCCTCCCCGGTCAGCTGCTTTTCGTTGGATTATTAATAACAAGTGGTAGTCTGGAGAAAAAAGGTGGTTGTATAATTATAGAATGGAAAAGCGAGTATTACCTAGTAAGTGAATGATCCATTATAACTAATAGTACTGGAACTATCGTTATATATAAACCAGTAATAGTATCCACTCTGGTAAAAAGTAGCGGTCAAGGTGCAGCTACCGGTGTAGTGGTTGCTCCAAATTACATTACCATTGGCGTCTGCTATGCCAACCATTATGGATACTGCGGGGCTCCACCCGCACCTCAATACAGATTGCGAACCCGCAGTTCCATAAAACCGGTAGGCATCGCCATCGTTTGGCACCAGAGTTCCACTGATAGGATAGGTTGAGCTTACGGATATTTGATCAACCTGCTCCGCGGCCGCTCCTTCTGAAACAGTTACAATGCCAGATTCTAATACGGGTTTTAGGGGAAACTTTAAGTCTGCGAGACTTATCGTTTCTTCACGTATTTGCTCGTCAACCTCAATGACGTCAACAATTCCTAATACGGGTTTTGGGGGAAACTTCAAATCTGCGAGACTTATCTTTTCTTTACATATTTGCTGGTCAACCTCAACAACGTCAACAATCCCTGATACGGGTTTTGGGGGAAACTTCAAATCTGTGAGACTTATCTTTTCTTTACATATTTGCTGGTCAACCTCAACAACGTCAACAATCCCAGATTTAATCTTTTGATTTGAAAGACCAAGAGTTAATCCGCCATCAGATGAAAGTTGTCCATCACCGGATAAACCAATGATTTTCAATTTAATCAAAGAACCATTGGATACATCTGATGACGCAGCCAGCGCAGGTTCTGCGCATATAGCGGGAAAAAGCAATGCTAGCGCCAGAACAAAAATAGAAACAAACCTCATTGTCTTTGACATAAATATAATCCCTCCCTGATTAAAATTGTTCTACAATTATACAACCGCTTTTATTCTAGAATTAGAGGGATAAAATTTTTGTTAAGAAAACTAGATGAATGCACAGGGCAAGGAAATCTTAAAAGAGTTTATTCTCGGGCCAAGAGAACAAAAACAATATGGTTTTGTATTGAAAAAAAGGGATGCCGGCTATAGTTCAGTCGCTGGTAGTATGAGCAGACCCAATATTAGGATTTTTAATAACGATGGTAGTCGGGAATTTAGATTTTAATGTCCAGGTCATAGATGTACAGGCAATACCATTACTTATGGCAGAATTACTCCAAGTATCTTCCAATGTCCCTTTTCCTATGCAGGATACGGTGGATTTCTATAGCATCGTCCAATACTGCATAAAATACCAAGTAGTCGTCCACTACCATTCTGCGATAGGCAAAGCGGTAACGACCGGTTCCGTATTCCTCGTACATTTCGGGATAGCGAGGTAGTTCTTGTATTTTAGAGACAATGCGGTCGTACTGCTTTATAGCAGTGTTTGCGTGGAATTGTGAAAGGTAGTTGACTACATCCTCCAAATCCTGTACGGCGCGGGGGAGCATTACAATTCTACGCATCAGTTCCATCCACCTTTGCAATCAACTTCCTGCGGAGTTTGGAAGAAACCTCATCGAAGTTATAGCGGGTTGGATTCTCCAAAGCTTCCTTCTGGGCTTCCTGCAAGGCGGCATCAATTCGGCGCTCCTTTTTTAACGCTTCGAACTGCTCAATGCTCATGACAACCATATCGCCATAGCCGTGTTTGGTCAGAAAAACCGGTTCGCCCTCCTCATGGACGATGCGGGAAATTTCAGTAAAGTTATTGCGGAGATCGGAAATCGGTCTGATTTGCGCCATAGTACTCACCTCCTTGGTTATTATCATAAGTTTATCATAATTATGATATACCATCAAGCACGTAACCTGGGGCGCTATGGTCGCTTCACCTGCCAGATGGTTACCGGTGCCCATGATTGCTATCACCAGCCGCTTTAATACTGCTTTTGCCAAACTCGGTGATATTTTTCCAACACATCTTAATATAGAACCAAGACCGCGGTTTGAGGAAACATCGTCTGGAATATATCCTCGTATTCGGCTAATTGTGGGCAGTGGCAAAAGCTTTGAGAGTGGTTCCGCATATGGTATCATAATTTACGGTGGTGAATATACTGTGACCAGGACTGATAAGTTATATGCTCGAATTGTTAATAATCCCAAAGACGTTAATTATGAAGAGCTAGATAAACTGCTTCTAAAGAACGTAGCAACCCTGGATCAGGATCGAGTCACTATACATATCGCCATCCTGAATTAATAGATATATTGACGATACCATTTAAACGACCTGTAAAGGCCATATATGTAAAGCTTCCCTTCCTCATTGGTAAAATCTTAACTCCAGCTATTTCAATTTACCTCCGTTTCAAGCCGGTCCTGGCTGGTGGTAAGGGCCGGCTATTTGGCAGGGCATTTTCCAACCTGCTTGTCAACGCCGTTTCTTATACTGAAAAAGACCATACCATAAATGTGTATTTTAAAAACAAAAATCTCATTATTGAAAATGAATGTGAGCCCATACCGCCGGAGCATCTTGAGCATCTGTTCGAGCCCTTCTATCGGCCGGAATTTGCCCGGGATAGAGATTCCGGTGGAAACGGCCTTGGTCTGTATATTGTTAATACCATTTTTAGTGTCTTAAACGTTTCTTATCAGTTTATACCTATGCATAATCAAAAAGGAATGCGTTTCTGCATTCAGCTTTAACCTAAGTAAGTTCTCCAACTCTCTGCTTTTATCGAGCGGAGAGTTTTTATTTTTTTAAATAAATTATCCAAGTTTCATACTGGTTCCATATAAGCGGTATAGAATGTCACTGTAATAAGATTTTATGAAATCCAAATCAAGCAGAGGACATCAGGCGCTATTACTTCCTGGCGGGGGTGGACATTACTCCGGAGGAGGCCGGAGAGCTGGCGCGCTATACGAAAGGCGGGGTCATCGCGGTCTATCTGCAGCACTGCGCCTAGCGGGGCAGTGCCACCAGGGCCGAAGCTGTAAGTGTGATGGTAAATACGATGAAATAGGTCTGCCGCTAATCCAGGCAGATAAGGGGCCCGCATTGCAACTGTACGCTAGTTGCAATGCGAGTTCTTTTTTTGTATAATCTGGTTAGATAAAATACGGAAAGATTTATGGATATGACCAAACGAGAAAAATTGATTGAAAGGCTGCTGCAAAGGCCTTCTAATTTTGAATATGATGAAGCAAGGATCCTGCTTTCCAGGCTTGGCTACTCTGAAGAAACAGGTGGCCGTACTTCGGGTTCCCGGGTGGCATTCGTTAATAATGAAACCAAGCATATAATAAGATTACACAAACCGCATCCGGGAAACACATTGAAAAAATACCAGGTAGAACAATTGATTGATGAATTACTGAAACAAGGAGTGATTAAATCATGAAAGATATAATGTTATATAAAGATTACTTTGGTTCAGTGCACTACAGTACCGAGGATGAAGTGTTTTTCGGCAAAATAGAGGGGATCAACGATTCCATTAGTTTTGAGGGCAGCAGCGTTGCCAAGTTGAAAGCCGCATTTGAAGAGGCGGTTGAGGATTATATCGAGTTATGCCAGCTTAACGGGAAAGAGCCGGAAAAAGCATATAAGGGCAGCTTCAATATCAGAATAAGACCGGAACTTCACAAACAAGCCGTACAGCTAGCCCTAATGGAAGGTAAATCGCTCAATCAATTTATTGAAACTGCGATAGAAGAAAGAATTCTGCATTTCAAATAAGTTTATTATTCTCAGATCAAATAGTAAAAGACCTGGTGCAGGATTTGATTTTTCAGGCTGAGTTAACTTATGAGGATGGGATTATTGTGGGTACAATTGACGGATTTGATCTGGTAGTTGAAGGAAAATCAGAGCAAGAAACGATCTGGAAATTGACCGAAAGCCTTTTGCCTCCCCTATTTCTATTCTGGTTGCCTTCGGTAAACTTTTGTACACCAAAATAGCTCTCGTCCTGCCCGCTTGAAAGGTTCGCCCTATTTCCGCCGCTGCTGGCAGCGCCAATGATGGCGGTGCGGGAATGGCCCAGGCCTTTCCTATAATGAAAAATGTGTTTACCTTTTTGAATAATTGCTCAGGCTAATCGTCACTTTTACCAGTCAAAAGATAAGACAGTTGTTTTTTACCCATTCGATAACAGAGATAATCCCCAACTGTTACTACCAACAGGAACAGAGCAATTCCAATACTGTACTGAAACGTTGGGCTTAAGGTAGAGAAAACAGGAAGAAATTTAGCATAGGAAGAAAAGGATAAGAGGGCAAATATTAATCCTGCAGTTATAGTTAATAGGAACATGGCCCCCAGGGTTTTGCCGCTGCGGGCGGAACGACGGGAACGAGAAGAACCACCTTGAGGAAGACCAATTTCAAAATTCGGACCATAAATATCCAGCAACAGGCAAAGTGATGAAAATAGAGAAATAGACAGCACCAGGACTGGTATGGTGAAATACCAGGGATACATTGGTACTCCCGGAATCAGGTAGAGCACTAATAGCACCGTAATCGAGTTTAGCAAACTGGGAATCGAAGTTGATAATAATTTAGCCCGGTAGAGAGCGGCAGGTTGTAGCGGCGACTGCTGCAATACCCACCAGGAGCTTCCTTCCATACTCAAAGCATAAGTCGACAGGTTACTGCCTATTTGAGCGGTAATAAGTAAAAGCATAAACAAAAGCAATCCTCGGGTAAAATTTGCTGACCCGCCAGTATTTGAGGCCAGGTTAAAACCCATAAACCCCATTATTATCAGGACTACCAGCAGATTATACCATACCAATGGTAAACGTTTG
The DNA here is from genome assembly GCA_028683995.1 of Syntrophomonadaceae bacterium. Taxonomy (GTDB): domain Bacteria; phylum Bacillota; class Syntrophomonadia; order Syntrophomonadales; family Syntrophomonadaceae; genus UBA4844. Next base: position 10,011 of record JAQUGU010000048.1, read on the forward strand.
AAGGTAAGCAAATAAAAGCCGAACAGCTCTCCGGATATAACTTCCAGGTTAAGCTGCTTCACCGCAGGTAGCTTACCATAATTTTTAGTCAGGTTCACTGTCTTAATCATGCTTTCTCTCCTCCCGCGGGTTTTAAGTGGCATAGGATCGATCGTGTATGATGA
>JAQUGU010000049.1:0-5466 GCA_028683995.1 Syntrophomonadaceae bacterium
GCTACTGCTGCCTGTCTGGGAAACATTGGACCCGGTTTTGCTGCGGTAGGACCTACCCAGAACTATTCCTTTGTTCCAGATGTAGGCAAGTACGTCTTAAGTGCGCTCATGCTAATCGGGCGCCTGGAGATTTTCCCCATGCTGGTTCTATTACTGCCTGCCTATTGGAAGCAGTAAATAGTTAGGAGTTAGGAAATCTGCTCCCTTAATGACGATTGATAGGGAGTATCGTTTATCCTTTGGGTAAGTATATTTTGCTTTGGAATGTACGCTCCGCTGCTCTATCTTTTGTCGTGGGGCACGTAACCTGTAGGGGCGAACTGCACGTGACCATATTAAAACTCCCCGGGTTCAGTGGTCGGCCGGGCCGACACCCGGGTCTGCCCCTACAATTCGTTACCCTTGAGCCGCCCCCTCACTCCTTACGCCTCACTCACTATCCCCTGGGTATCCTCCAGCAATTCGCGAGCTACCAACAGGAGTTTATGAGCGGAAGGGGTACGTAATTGCTTGACATCCAGGTCATTAATGCGGATACGGTCCAGACCGTCAGCATCCTTAAATATCAGATATAGCTTGAAGAGGTGTTCAGGGTCATTTCCGCCGTAGTTTGTTAGCAACTGCCTGGCCTGACGGTCACTGATACAGTGATTTTCAATAATAAAACGCAGCATCTCCTGCTGCTGAACTTCTGCCTTGATTAATTTATTTCGCAGGATTTTCTTATAACTTTCGCGGCCATGTTCCGGATCGAAGTTATCGTTACTGCGGCCAATGTCATGGTATATAGCTGCCTGACATAACAGATCCTGGTCAGTTTCAGTTAGCCCCTCCATCCAGGATAGAATTAAGCTTAAGAACAAAACCCGGCGGGTATGAGATAGTCCATGAATACCTCCCCATTTATGGAAGTACTCCTTTTTTATTAGCGGGCAATAGTCCCGGTATTGTTTTATAAGGCCATGTTGTTCCAATTGCGGCATTAAATCGGCCAGGCTTAAGAATTTCATTTCTTCAATCTCCTTTACATCTCCGGGAAAACATATAATTTCCTTGAAATTGCGATACTTAACATTTGCCACTATCCGGTCTCTATGAATTTTTCCTTGAAAAACCCTGCCCTTAATCTGGTGACGACGGGAAAAACAAATAGCGGTATTGATATCCAGAGTCCAGGTGGATGCCTGGGATACCGGGTTGTTTAAAATATGGCCCCGGTATGTTTTTACATAATCCTGTTCATCAAGAGGTATAATTAATGCACCTGGGCGGTAGCTTTGAATGATATGTATGAATTCCGGACTAAAGTCTTCCAGTTTCAGGTTGGAGCGGGAAAAAGTATACCAGAACAGGCGATATTTATTTTGGTCAGGAATGCGGGGGAAAAGCTCAAGGTAAGCTTCCAGGGCAATTCTGCTATCAATCAGGGAAAAGAAAGAAGTATAATCTTCTTTTTGCAGGCAGGTTTGTAAACGGGCAGTTTCCAGGTCAATAACCTGGGCTATAAACATGGCTTCCAGGGTATGCGGGTTAAATGCTGGAATATCAATGAGTACATAATCCCGCCAGTAAGCAAACCAGGAAAAAGGGGTAAATTTATTAAAATAGAAATCGGTAATGTCTTTACCGATTCCCTTCAGGTAGGCCAGACATTCCTCATAACGAAATCTATTGGGGCGGAAAGGCATCCGTGCTATTTCATTAACTGGTACCAGCGCATCCGAATATATTAGCATCTGGTTTCTAATCTGTTCTCGCATGTTCAAAAAAAAGCGCTCCTAAAAATATTATAATGAGGGAAGGATATCTAAACTATATTATACAATGTCTGTAAATATTGTGAAGAACCCTTGATATTTGATACAAAAATAGCATGGAGGTAGCAAAAAGAAGGATTTGGGTGGTGGAGACAGGTGGTAATCGAACCCCTGTCCGCAAGAAAGTGAAGCGTTTCACCGTTATTAAATCAAATAGAGTGATTGACAAAACAGGGTCAAGTTTGTATATTTAAATATAACTTAAAAATTCAAAGGCATTGACGGAGAGAGTACGTTTCAGCCAAACGTTTCAGCGAGCCGGGGACGGTGCAAGCCCGGTACCAGTAGTCTGAACCCGAAAATCACTCCTGAGCTGCGGATCGAACGCGTAAGCCAGTAGGCTCCGACGGATTTCCCTCGTCATCGGGAACGCATATGATGGTATGTTTGTATTAACGGGTGGTATAGCGAATGTCTTTCAGGCTTTCGTCCTTTTATGGGACGAAGGCCTTTTTACTTTGTTTTATGGCAATTGCTAAGGAACAAAGTACTACGAGCGCAGCTCTTTGGAGCTTGCTCCTTAGAGATGCGGCCTGCCCCCTTCGGGTATAGACGTGCGCTAAGGGAACAGATTTAGCGCGCCTAGCTTGTTGTTATAGCAACCATAAGGACTGGAGGAAAAAGCAATGGTAAGCAATGATATGGTAGAAATCCGCTGGCATGGCCGGGGTGGACAGGGAGCCAAGACGGCCTGCATGCTGCTGGCGGATGCGGCAGGTTTACAGGGAAAATTCGTACAGGGATTCCCGGAGTATGGACCGGAACGGATGGGCGCCCCGATAACGGCTTATAACCGTATCAGTGAACAACGCTGTACCATCCATTCTTTTATCTATGATCCGAACTATGTGGTGGTGGTAGATGAAACTTTGCTGGACAGTATCGACGTTACCGGAGGACTGAAAGCGAGCGGTGCGATCATTATTAACACTCCCTGCTCTCCCCAGGAGATGCGTCCGAGGCTGCGGGGATGGACCGGAAAAGTCTGTACCATAGATGCCCGACGCATTTCAGAAGAGATCCTGGGCAGAAACCTTCCGAATACCCCGATGCTGGGTGCTGTGGTCAAGGTGAGCGGTGTTTTGGAAAGCGAGCGTTTTTTAGTGGATATAGAAGAATCCTTTCAAAATAAATTTGCTGGCAAGCCCCAACTTATCCAGGGGAACCTGGCAACACTGAAAAAATCCATGGAAGAGGTGCAGATAGGATGATTTATGCGAAGGATATCAACGAACGTACTCCCTGGCAGGATCTGACTCCCGGTGGGGAGATCTACGAAGCAGGAACCGCACGGGCCTTCAATACTGGTACCTGGCGGACCGATACGCCTGTTTTTCACGAGGAAGCATGTAAACACTGCATGCTTTGTATTCCATTCTGCCCGGACAGTGCTATTCCGGTGAAGGACGGTAAACGTCTGGACTTCGATTATATGCATTGCAAGGGCTGCGGCATCTGTAAGGAAGTATGTCCCTTCCCGGCAATTACCATGGTGGCTGGAGGTGTGGCCAAATGAGCAGCCCTCTTTCCGGCAACGAGGCGGTAGCTTATGCCATGAAGCAAATAAATCCTGATGTCATGGGAGCGTTCCCGATTACTCCCTCCACCGAAATTCCTGAATACTTCGCCCAATATGTGGCCAACGGTGAGGTAGATACGGAATATGTAACCGTGGAGTCTGAGCACAGTTCTATGTCCGTGTGCATAGCGGCGCAAGCCGCAGGAGCCAGAGCCATCAGTGCGACTTCATCCTGCGGACTGGCCTTGATGTACGAGCTTTTATACGTGGCGGCTTCATGCCGTTTGCCTATTACACTGGCCTGCGTCAATCGGGCTCTTTCGGGGCCAATCAACATAAACCACGATTACTCAGATTCTATGGGAGCCCGTGATTCGGGCTGGATCCAAATCTATGCCGAAAATAATCAGGAGGCCTACGATAATTTTATTATGGCCATGCCCGTCGGCGAAATTCCGAGCGTACGCTTGCCGGTGATGACCTGTATGGATGGCTTCATTACCAGTCATGCCGTAGAGAATATAGAGCTTTTGGAGACGGATGCTGTGCGCAGGTTTATAGGGGAATACCGGCCGGAAAACTATCTGCTGAAAAAAGAAAATCCGCTGGCGGTAGGACCGTACGATGTGAGTCCCTATTATATGGAGCACAAGGTCCTGGAGGCCGAGGCCATGAAGGCGGCCAAGGCCCGTATATTGGAGGTAGCTGCAGAGTTTGAAAAGATTTCCGGCCGGCACTATGGCCTGTTTGAGGAGTATAAGATGGAGGACGCGGAACTGGTCCTGGTTCTGATCGGTTCTACGGCTGGAACTGCCAAAGCAGCTGTTGACAAGCTGCGGGAGGATGGGGTAAAGGCAGGGCTGGTTAAAATTAGAGTATTCCGTCCTTTCCCCGGCGAGGAACTGGCTCGGGCGTTGGCGGGTACCCGGGCCGTAGCCGTCATGGATAAGTCCGAGGGTTTTTCGGCCAACGGCGGTCCTTTATTTGCCGAGACCCGCAGCGCTTTGTACGATCTGAAGGAACGCCCATATACCATTGATATTGTCTACGGCCTGGGCGGCCGTGACATAAGGGTGGAGGATTTCGAGAAAATCTTCAGCCGGCTGGCGAATATTGCCCAGACCGGCGAGATTGGACCGGTATATACCCACATGGGACAGAGGTCAAAGGAGGAGACGGTATGAGCAATGTGTATAACCTGAAACGGGAAGTAGAAAAGCCGGTACGTTTCACCGGAGGGCATCGGCTCTGCGCCGGTTGCGGCGCCGGGGTGGTTGTGGCAGGGGTTCTGCGGGCCCTGGATAAAGAGGACCGGGCAGTAGTGGTTAATGCCACCAGTTGTCTGGAGGTCTCCACCTTTATGTATCCTTACACTGCCTATATGGACAGCTATATCCATTCTGCTTTTGAAAATTCCGCGGCTACATGTGCCGGAGTGGAAGCGGCATATAACGCTTTGAAACGCCGGGGCAAAGTGGAAGGAACCGTCAAGTTCATTACTTTTGCCGGTGACGGCGGCACCTATGATATAGGGTTTCAATCCCTGTCAGGCGCGATGGAACGTGGTCATGACATGGTCTACGTCTGCTATGACAACGAGGCTTACATGAATACCGGAATCCAGCGTTCATCGTCAACGCCTCGCTTTGCCCGCACCACTACCACGCCCATAGGTTCCGTTCAACCAGGTAAGAAACAGAATAAAAAAGATCTGACTGAAATTTTGGTTGCTCATAATATCCCTTATATAGCTCAAACAGCTCCTATAGGTAATTTCAGGGATTTACACACCAAGTCTCATAATGCCATTTATACCGAGGGCCCTTGCTTTTTGAACGTATTGGCCCCATGTCCTCGCGGATGGGACTACCCCATGGCCAGGCTGGCCCAGATTATTCAACTGGCGGTGGATACCTGCGTTTGGCCCCTTTATGAAGTAGAGGCGGGAGTATGGCGTCTGACCTATATACCGAAGAAAAAGCTGCCGGTGGAAGACTTTCTCCGCCCTCAGGGCAGATTCCGCCATATGTTCCAAAAAGGCAATGAGTGGATGATTGAAGAAGCGCAAGCATATGTGGATCAAAAATGGGAACGCTTGCTGGAGCGCACCGGCGCTTAAATCCCTGCTAA
>JAQUGU010000049.1:5566-10063 GCA_028683995.1 Syntrophomonadaceae bacterium
GGTTTTGCCTGTGGAACAAACAATGTTTACTAATGAGGTCATTTTATCCTGGCTTCAATATTTTTCCCAGAACGTTGAGATTAACCTGGCAAAACTGAAGATGCTGGACATTACCGGGAAGAATAAGAACCTGATTCCGACCGTTATGAGCAATCGGGCAGTGCTGGTCTTTACGGACGCCGGACATCCAGATATCTTCTACGACATGTGGAATGCGGAACTGGGGGACTGCGTTATCTGGTACAATGAGGGAGCAGATCCATCTGGAGAGATGAAGCATGACAAGGTCTCAGACATGATCAACCGCGGGATCAATGCCTCTGCAGCTATGTTGATTCTGAATCCTGACGCTACCACGAATTATAAGATCGGTATGGAGAACAGCCGTTTCTCCTGCGGTTCTGTTCAGTATGTGTGCCGGGAAGTTCGGGCTATTATAATGAGTAAGCTCAATCTGAGGGACCAGGATAATATATGTATAATATCAGGTGAGAGCATCGCGGTGGAGGCCGCCATGATTGCGGCTGAGGGCAGTGTCATAGCTGTGGAATATGACCGCAGGGATCGGGATACCATGCAAGAAAACGTTAACAAATTTGGCCTGAACAACGTAACGATCGTTGAGTCTTTGGAGAATGGTATCCTGGATAAACTGCCGGTGCCGGACCTGGCGTTTATAGTGGCTTCTCCGCGGATTGGCAGTGAAATGAAGAGTCTCTTGGCCGTCAATCCTCTTATGGATTTTGTGATCTATACGTTGGATTTCGAAATTTTAACATCGATTCCTGATTTGTTTCGGGAAAATGGCCTGGCGCGCACTGAAGCAATCCATATAGGGGTATCGCGAGTCAATAGCAAAAAAATGGTAGAGCCATTTCCGGCTCCCTGGGTGATCTCGGGCAGAAGGGTCGGAGGATAATGATATACGCTGGGTATGTCTGACAGACATGGAAGGTTAGTAAAAAGCAGCCGGGTAATATAACTACCCGGCTGCTTTACATATATTAGCGCAGTGATGCTAACTCTTAACTGCGTGGACTTTCCCATTTGTTTACCGAACCCTGGCTTAAGCGGTCAATTATTATAGCCAGTACCACTATCGCCCAGCCCGCTTCAAAACCACGACCCACATCAATACGGTTTACTGCTAACAGCACTTCTTCACCTAATCCTCCCGCCCCTACCATGGCGCAGATAACCACCATAGACAAAGCCATCATGGTAGTCTGGTTAACTCCAGCTAAAATCGAAGGTAGAGCCAGGGGAAAACGAACCTCTCGCATCAATTGCCAGGGAGTAGCTCCAAAAGCTACCGCAGCCTCCTCAATGGAAGCCGAAACCTGTCTAATTCCCAGGTTGGTCAGGCGCTGCACCGGGGGTACCGCGTAAATAAAGGTGGCCACAATAGCAGGCACCTTTCCCAGGTCAAAAAGCATCATGGCGGGAATTAAGTAAACAAAACTGGGCATGGTTTGCATGGCATCCAGTATCGGGGTAAAAGCTGCATTGACCCGGTCGGAAACTCCCATGGCTATCCCCGCGGGAACACCTAAGGCCAGGGATAGGAGCACTGATACTATAACCAGGGAAAGGGTTTCCATGGCAATAGGCCAGAGACCAAACATACCGATTGTAAATAACAATGCCCCGGGCAATAAAGTCTTTATCACATTATGGGTTAAACGCCAGGCCAGTAAGGTTACAAGTATAATCCACACCCACCAGGGAACACCCAGCAGGACCGCATCAATATTCAAAATCAGGGTACGCATACTATTGGTAAAAGCGTCAAAGGCCGGGCCAAAGGCCAGATAAAGCCAGTCTACGAAATTTTTTACATATGGTGCTACATGAAAATTAAATTGTTGGGGAAACAAATTACTCACCTCCTGGAGCCGGCTGCCAGTTTGGCCTTTTTGCCGCCTACCAGCGGCGTTAGATTGGCTACCTTATTCTTTCCTTCAGCCGTCTCGGTTAACAAAGATACCTGTCTTTCATTTTGAACAAAACGCTGGACATATTCATCAGCTGGATTCATTACAATATCACGGGGAGTCCCTTCCTGAACAAATATGCCCTGCTTCATTACCGCCATACGATCCCCCAGGCGCAGAGCCTCTTTAAGGTCATGAGTAACAAAAACCATAGTTTTGTGCAGCTCCGCTTGCAAGCGCAGAAGTTCATCCTGCATTTCCCTGCGAATCAGGGGGTCCAGGCCACTGAAAGGCTCATCCAACAAAAGCAAATCAGCATCCTGTACCAGGGCCCGGGCTATTCCTACCCTTTGCTGCATGCCCCCGGAAAGATGCTCCGGGTAATGATGGGTCCATTTCAGCAAGCCCACTTTTTCTAAAACCTGCAGGGCGCGTTTTTCCCTTTCCCGAGGTTTTACTCCCTGCAGCTTAAGCCCAAAAGCCACGTTTTCCAATACGGTTCTATGGGGCAATAGTCCGTAGTGCTGGAAAACCATAGCGGCCTGGGTACGGCGGAATTCGGTCAGCTGCTTTAAGCCCATGGCCGTTACATCCTGGCCTTTTACCCGTACCTGGCCGTAATCAGGTTCAATCAAGCGTGAAAGGCAGCGAATCAAGGTAGACTTGCCACTACCGGAAAGTCCCATGATGACATAGACCTCACCCTGTTTTAGTTTAAAAGAAACATCGCGTACGGCCACTACCTGACCGTTTACATCACCGCTGCCGGATAGATAATCCTCCATATGCAGGGTACTATCCTTTTCCACGAATACTTTCCAGAGGTTTTCCACTTCCAGCAGATAGGTACTGCTTTCCATAGTTATTTCACCTCTTCCAATGCCTTACTAACCTTTGCGGCCACATCTTCCGGTATCCAGGAATTCCATACGTCAGGATATTTCTTTAAGAAATAAATGGCAGCGGCATCCGCCTTGCCATCGTTATCACTCATATAGGCCAGAAAATCATTATTTTGTTCCAGGGTAGTGGAGTAGTTCTTCAGAAATGCAACTATTTCAGGTGCATTCTCTTCCAGTTTACTATTAACACCAATCAGTACCTCGGCACTGGGATAGGCGCAGCCTTTGTTATTCTCCCATACAGCTGAATCATACTCTGGTTCTTCCAGCAGGGTCATATCTAATTTACCCATAACCCAGGTAGGTTCCCAGTAGTATCCCAGCCAGGGCTTGCCTTTTTCATAAGCTGATACCATAGAAGTGGTTAGAGCAGTATCAGACCCGGTACCAAAGACATTGAAAGTCTTATCCACTCCATAAGCGTTAATTTTAGCCTGGTTATAATCAGTAACTTTCCATCCTGGAGGGCTATTATGGAAACGACCTTTACCAGGAACCTCGGGATCGGCAAATAGTTGCGAATATTGGGGTAAGTCACTTACTGATTTAAGATCAGGGGCAACCGGCTTTATACCACGCTCCGAATCGCCTTTAATCATATAAGTAGGCACATACCACCCCTGGGGGGCATCGGGGAAATTAGTTCCCAGTTGTGTAACCGTACCGTTAGCCAGGACTTCTTCCCAGGCATCCCGATAATTATCGGCCCAAACTTCCATATAGATATCGATGCTGCCTTTACCGAGACCCTGTAATAAGGGCAGGGAATCGCCAAAAGTGTACTGGCATTCTGGATAGCCGTATCCATTTTCAATAATAAACGCGGCTATACGGTTATGGACCTGTACACTGTCCCAGCTGACATCAGCAAAGGTCAGAACGGGCTTATCCGAACCAGCATTTTTGTTACCCCCGTCACCGCCTCCACACCCGGCCACTAGCAGGGCAACCAGAAGGACAGCAAGCAACCCCAGGCTTACCAGGCGGAAGCGCTGCAGGTAATGTTTAATTATGGACATAAAAATGAAACCTCCTCACCGGCGGGATACTTTGCGGTGAAGCGGGAGGGAACCATAATAAAAATAATGCCTGCGATGGGCATTAAAATTAAGACGATTAAAATGCGGTAATTTCTTAAGTTTCTTATTTGATAGAAACAAAAAAACCCGTATCGCCTGCGAGGTTAGCTGTCGGACTCGGATCCGGGTTGACCCTATTCCATCCTTAATCAGGACAGAAATTCGCCCCAAAAAAATGGTTCCCCCGCGTCTTCAAAGACTTCGGCACCCACCAATAAAATATTTACTACTACCTATAATAAGTTACATATAAACGGATTAGTTGTCAATCTCGGTATTGGACGCTAATGCATGGTAATGTATAATTAACCATGATTTAAAGAGAATAGGCATGATATAGATAGGAATACGGCCATAAGCAATAAGGGTGAGGAGTTAGGGGTGAGGAGTTAGGGGTGAGGAGTTAGGGGTGAGGAGTTAGGGGCGAGGGGCGAGGGGCGAGGGGCGAGGGGCGAGGGGCGAGGGGTAAGCTTTGTAGGGGCAGACCCGCGTGTCTGCCCTGCCGAGCAATAGATGACGGTTATAGGCAGCTTTCATCCGTGGTTCCTATGTCCAGCACTCAGCACGGGCAAAAATATTATT
>JAQUGU010000050.1 GCA_028683995.1 Syntrophomonadaceae bacterium
GCTCACACCTCATTCCTTACGGTAAATATTGATTAGTAAAGGCTTTATCCGGGTTAATGTTCTTGTCTATCAGCTTATTCTCATACATGAAGTCAGCGTAGTTTTCCCAGACTGCCTCTTTCATTTCGCCCCAGCGGGGAGCATCGGCTTGATACTCGTTGGCCAGGTATTTCTGGCTGGCCATAACCAAATTGCGATCCAGGTCAGGCTCACTTTTAAGCAGCAGCTCTGCGGCTTCCTCAGGATTCTCTATGGCAAACTGGTAGCCTTTACTGCAGGCCCGCATAAATTTTTTAGCTAACTCGGGATTTTCCTTAAGCATCTTTTCACTGCTAATAATCACCGGGGTGTAAAAATCCAGAACCGGATTTTCATCTCGTAATTTTATGAAATTCAGGTCCAGGTTGCGCTGCTCGGCCTCTACTCCAGTCCAACCCCAGTAGATCCAGGCAAAATCTACACCTTTATGCATACTGGTAAAAAAATCGGCCTCGCCTATGTTAACCATTTTTACTTTGCTAAAATCAGCCTGGTATTTATCCATAAGGGCCTTGATCATTGCGGATTCGGCTGGTGATCCCCAGCCGCCGTAGCTTTTACCTTCAAAATCCCGGGGAGTTTTAATCCCTTTTTCGACGGGTGAAGCAAAACCGGAGGTATTATGCTGGATAACTGCAGCCAGTGCAATTATCGGGATATCCTGGGAACGGGCTACCGTAACTTCTTCTTGATAGCTAACCCCAAAATCACCTTTTCCCGCTGCCAGTAATTGGGACGTACCCCCCTCACCTGGCTGCATTATCTGTACATCTAGCCCTTCAGTCTTAAAATAACCTTTCTCTTTGGCTACATAAAGCCCGGTATGATTAGTATTGGGCAACCAGTCAAGTAATACCGTTACCTGGGTAAGTTCCTGTTTATCCTGGGATGGCGGGTTTTTACTACAGCCAGCCAGGGGGGTTAGCAACAGGCCAATAATAATAACCATGGTCAATAGTTTTCTCATGCTTAACTCTCTCCTTTACCAATTAGTTTTCCCATAGCTGGGTTCTTAAATGTTTGCGGTTCCATGGTACCAGCAGATATTCCAGCAAATCAATGAGCTTGACCAGCAGGAGGCTCAAAAGGCAGATAACCACTACCGCAGCCAGTACCCGGTCAATGGCAAACTGCTTTTGCTGCAGGGTCATGTAGTATCCCAGTCCCCGGTTGGAGCCCAGCCATTCGGCTATTACAGCCGCCATTATGCTGTAAGTGGCGGCTATCCTAATCCCGGAAAAGAAGGCCGGCATAGCAGCAGGCAGTTTTACCATGGTAAAAGTTTTCAGGGGACTGGCCCCCATGGAACGGAATAAACTGATTTGATCCGAATCTACTGTATTTAGTCCGTCACTGAGACTAATAACCATGGGGAAAAAGCAGACCAGGATTACTACCAGTATTTTGGGGAGCAAGCCAAATCCAAACCAGATGGTAAACAATACCGCCAGTACAATCAGAGGAATAGTTTGGGATACTATCAAGAGGGGATAAACAGCCCGGTTAAACCAGAAGAGAGTGTCCAGCAGGAATGCCATTATAAAAGCAATGGCTATCGCCAGGATAAAACCGGAAATAGCTTCCAGCAGGGTCATACTACCGTGAAACCACAGCATGGGGTAAGTTTCAGTCATGGTGACCAGAACCTGGCCCGGACTGGCCAGGATATAGCCGGGTATATGATAAAACCTGACCCCCAGTTCCCATATGGCCAGCAAAACTAGAAAAGCCACCATGGGTGCAGTTTTATTAGCGATATTTGCTGATTTTCTCATCGATGGTCACTCCATCCGGGCTGTAGTCAATCTTTATTATAGATACTATACGATTGGCACCAGCTTCTACGCAAATTGCCTGAGCAGTTTTTACCAAATCCAGCAAGGTATCCAGGTCTCCCTCAATTGTAGTTTCCATTGGTCCTACGACATATGGCAATCCACTTGCCTGGATAAGGTTTATTACTTTATCTACTACTGAATAAACCTGGTTCTGGGGAACCATGGGCAGGATCTGCAGGCTAAGGTTAGCATTGGGCAAGAGGCCAACCCCCTTTCCAAATAAAATAGCTGCTCTATATCAGAAAAGAGCAGCCTTAAAGTGCAAACAACTCTTGTCCCTACGCTGGCATTACCCAGATCAGGTTCAAGGGTAAGGACTGCCGTCCACTCTCAGCCGGACTGTTCCAGCTCCCCTCTGTCTTGAATGCATTATACTACTATGCGTTATGCTGGTCAAAAAATAATCAGGTGATTAAACCAGCAAAGAGGGAACCATTCACGCCGGTGGCACTTGCGCCCACTATTATGCTGTGGTATATTAAATTTCACATACAAAGTAAAAATATGAGAGGAGAGATTAGTTGAGATGAGTAGAGCCGAGCTAACCAAGATTATTCTGCCGGAGGAGAAGATACCGAAATTCTGGTATAACGTCCAGGCCGATATGCCTAATCCTTTGGCACCCCCTTTGCATCCCCAGACTATGCAACCAATAACTCCAGCAGATTTGGAACCTATTTTTGCCCGTGAACTTATTGCCCAGGAAGTTTCCAAGGAGAGGTTTATAGAAATACCTGCAGAAGTCAGGGAACTATATAAACAATACCGACCCTCACCCCTGTTCCGGGCTCACAGCCTGGAAAAGGCATTGGACACCAACTGTCGCATTTATTATAAGTATGAGGGCATTAGCCCGGTGGGCAGCCATAAATTTAACTCAGCTCTGCCCCAGGTGTTTTTTAATAAAGTTCAGGGGATTAAGAGAATAAGTACGGAAACAGGTGCAGGACAATGGGGTACTGCACTATCACTGGCCTGTAAGCTTTTTGGGCTGGAGGCCATGGTATATATGGTAAAAGTGAGTTTTTATCAGAAACCTTATCGCCGTTCCATAATGGAGCTCTATGGGGCTACCTGCATTCCCAGTCCCAGCAATTTAACTGCAGCCGGACGCCATGCCCTGGAAAAAGATCCGGATACTCCCGGCAGCCTGGGAATGGCTATTAGTGAAGCGGTGGAAGATGCAGCATCCAGAGATGATACCAACTATTCCCTGGGCAGTGTTCTTAATCATGTGTGTTTGCACCAGAGTATAATTGGGCAGGAAGTAAAACTGCAGATGGAAATGGTGGATGATTATCCCGATGTAGTGATTGGTTGTTGCGGGGGAGGAAGTAATTTCTCTGGTATCGCTTTCCCTTTTATACCGGATAAACTGGCAGGTAAAAAAATTCGCCTGCTGGGAGTAGAACCGGCGGCCTGTCCCACGCTTACTAAAGGTGTATTTGCTTACGATTATGGCGATGTAGCCGGGCTTACTCCGGCTATGCAGATGTATACCCTGGGACATGATTTTGTACCTTCGGGGATACATGCTGGTGGTTTGAGATATCATGGGGAATCCCCCCTGGTTAGCCAGCTTTATCACGATGGCCTTATCGAGGCTATAGCAGTAAAACAAAATCCCACTTTTGAGGCAGCTATGCTCTTTGCCCGCACCGAAAGCATTGTCCCGGCTCCGGAATCGGCTCACGCTATTCGGGCTGCTATTGATGAAGCCCTGAAGGCTCGGGAAGAAGGAGTTAGCCGCACCATAGTATTTAATCTGAGCGGTCACGGTAATCTGGATCTCTATTCGTATGACAAATTCCTGGCCGGGGAAACTGAAGATGTTGAGTTTTCCGATGAGGAACTGGCTACCAGTATAAAGGGTTTGCCAGTGGTAAAATAAAAAGATACACTGCTAACCCCGGTCTATTATTAGGCCGGGGTTTTTAAAACAAATAAAACCGTAGAACAGTCATGTGTAGGGAACGGCCCCTGTGCCGTTACGTCATAATGTTGTGATACCTGTAGGATGGGGAACATCAGTAATACCCGAAGGGTGAACCCGCGGAACAGTAAGGATTTACGTGGAATTTTTTTAAGGATTTTTTTAAAAAAATTTTTCCGCGTATTTCCCAATAGATTCCCTGAATTCCGCGTCAAATAATTTTCATCAGTGGTTGCGTCCTCTGGCCATGACGGATTAATTAAAACTATTTTGCAAAGGATGTTCATTAGTTTTGCTTTCCCAGCGTTTACTGCTTATTACCGAAATGATAATAAAGGCTGAGCCTACCGCCGATATTGGGGCAGACCATGGGGAACTGCCCAAATTTCTGGTGGAAAATCAATTAGTCCCCCGGGTTATTGCCAGTGAGTTAGGGGATGGGCCTTACCTGCGACTGCTGGCCGGCCTGAAGGATAGTCCTTGCCGGGAACAGATAGAAGTACGCCAGGGCAATGGGCTTACCGTACTTAAACCTGGTGAGGTGGTAAATGTAGTTATAGCCGGTCTGGGAGGGGATGCTATAGTAAAAATCCTATCTCGGGACTGGCAGGAAGCAGCTAGTTTTAAAAGATTTGTGTTTCAACCCATGAGCCGACCGGGGTCTTTACGTCGGGAGCTATCCCAAAAAGGCTGGCCTATATTGGAAGAAAGGCTGGTTGAGGAAAATGGACGCTTATTTGTGGCTATAAGTACCTCTCCGGGGAGTAATCCCTACAGGCTATCAGCTCTGGAGATTGATATGGGCCCGCTTTTACTACGGAGTGACAATGCGCTCAGAACCCGCTACTTAAAATCTTACCTACAAAAATATAGGCAGGCTTATTCAGGGTTATTAAAGGCTGGAACTATCCTGGATGTTTCCGTTTTAGATGAATACCATAGTAAAATTAAGGAACTGGAGGCGATTCTAAGATGATAGTACGGGCTAAAGACATAATGACTCTGATGGAGGAAGAATTTCCCCTGCATTTAGCTGAGAACTGGGATAATAGCGGCTTACAGATAGGTAGTAGTGATAAAAAGGTAGGCCGGATACTAATAGCATTGGATTTGGATTCTTTGGTACTAAAACAAGCGGTTGAAGAGCAGGTAGATATGATTATTACCCACCATCCCTTGTTTTTCAGGCCAATGAAGAACATTAATTATGCTTCACCTTTAGGAAAAATGATTAAAGCCCTGGTATCTGCCGATATCACCGTATATGCTGCTCACACGAATCTGGATGCAGCCGAGCGGGGCCTGAACCAGGCTCTGGCTGAGAAACTAGGGTTGGTTAACATAGAACCGTTGTATCCGGCCAGCCAAGAAGCCCTGTTTAAGCTGGTAGTTTTTGTACCGGCTACTCACCTGGAGGAAGTGAGGGCAGCTATCTGCACAGCTGGCGCAGGTTGCATTGGCAAATATGCTGATTGCAGTTTCAGAGCCCGGGGAACTGGTACCTTTCGACCTGGTCAGGATACCAATCCATTTATAGGTAAAAGCGGGCAACTGGAAGAGGTGGATGAGTTTCGCCTGGAAACAATAATTTATGAAAGGGATCTAAAGCAGGTTTTAGATAGTATGCATAAGGCGCATCCTTACGAAGAAGTAGCCTATGATCTTTATCGTTTGGAGAACGAAGGACGGGTGTTTAGCCCGGGACGCAAAGGATATCTGGTTCAGAAAATAAGCCTGCAGGATTACGCTCTTCGGGTTAAAGAACTACTGGGAATTAAATCAGTGCGGGTAGTAGGGGATTTGGACAGTAGCATAAAAAATGTCGCGGTAATAAGCGGTTCCGGTGCCAGTCTGATGAATCGGGTTATAGGTCAGAATATTGATTTACTGGTGACCGGGGATCTTAAGTACCATGAGGCCAAAGATGCCGAGGCTGCAGGTCTTAAAGTAATCGATGCCGGCCACCAGGGTACGGAAGCTATTGTAGTTCCTTTATTAATCGATTACCTCAACCCGAAATTGGCCGCTCAGAACCTGCAGGTGGAATTAATACCGTGCATCTCTCCTGACTGTATTAAAGATATTTTTTAACTAACCCCCCAGGGCCGGGGGCCATACCCAAAAGGGTACAACCTTACCACTTACCCCTCACTCTAAACAATTAATCAAGTAAATAGTTCGGCGTTATTTACAAGAAAACTTTGTTATCGGCGCCTATTTCCGTATTATTGTCCAGGCATAAAAAGGGAAAGCAGGGTTATTTATCGAATAACCATAATTATATATGTTTAGAAGGGGTATTATAATGCTTAAAATTAAGGTTAACAGCTTAAAACCTGGTGTTACTCTGGGCAAGGATCTCTATAGCTATGATTCTACACTGTTGTTGCCCAGAGGAACCATAGTTAGCCGAGAACATCTGGATAGTTTACACACGCGTAATATTGATGATGTATTTATCATGGACACCGAGGCCGTAGCCAAATCGGGGAGACAATTTGAGGATGTTTATAGTGACTCCCTCAATGTAGTCAGATCCTTTATGCTGGAAGCTAAACTGGGCAAACCCCTGGAATTTGAGGAGATAAGCGATATTACAGGTTTACTTTTGGAACAGGTTTTTGAAGCCAGCGATCTTTTCCGCCAGATGCGACTAATGAAAGAAAAGGATGACTATTTATTTACCCATTCGGTCAATGTAGCGCTTCTTTGTATACTTATGGGTCGATGGCTGAAATGTGACAGCGAAACTCTTAAGGAACTGGGGGAAGCAGGGCTTTTACACGATATTGGCAAAGTTTTTATCGATGATAGCATTTTAAATAAGCCCGACAAATTAACTGAAGCAGAATTTGAAGAGATGAAAAAGCATACCCTGCAGGGATATAATCTTCTGACCCAATATGAGTGGATAAGTAGTAATATTGCCAATGCTGCCCTTATGCATCATGAAAGGGCAGATGGTTCCGGTTATCCCATGGGAAGTAAAGGGTTCAGTAAAAACCTTTGTGTTTCTGTAGTTGCGGTAGCGGATGTATATGATGCCGTAACCTCTAACCGGGTTTATTCCAGTAAAAGGTCTCCTTATACGGCCGCGGAAATTCTCTGGCAGGAGTCTTTTGGTAAGCTTAACCCCGAGGTTGCCAAAGTATTTTACGATAAAATTACAAGTTTTTATGTGGGCAATGAAGTTTTACTTTCCAACGATAAAATTGGAGTAGTAATTTACGTTGATCCATCTCAACCTACCAGGCCGATTGTTATGGTGGGGGATAACTTTTACAACCTGGCCACCGACCGCTCAATTACCATACTGGAGGTAATAGACTAGCACTATTATCGGGCTTCTTAGCCTTTCTGGCTATTAATTACCTAAAGATAGGCCTTTCAGTGCATAAAGTCAAGTAATAATGGTAAAATATAAAATATCCACACTAAAGTGAAATATTTTTAAGAAATATTAAAATATTTTAATTTAGTAGCAGGAATTGCCCTTTCTTTGGGGAATGTAAAATATGGTTAATAAATTTAAAGGGAGGACTAGTCGTGAACAAATCGGAACTTGTTAAATCTTTGGCGGAGAAAGCCGAGGTCACTCAGAAGGATGCTGCTAAAGCCCTGGATGCACTGGTAGAGACTATCCAGCAGGCATTGGCAAATGGCGACAAGGTTCAGATTATTGGCTTTGGTAGCTTTGAAGTACGTGACCGGAAAGAAAGAAAAGTTATCAGTCCGGCAACGGGGGAAGAAATTAAAGTTCCTGCTACCAAAGTTCCGGCATTTAAACCTGGTAAATCCCTCAAAGAAGCAGTTGCGGTAAAGCCGGCCAAAGGCGGGAAAAAAGGAACTAAAGCTGGTAAGTCAAGCAAAAAGTAGTTAAGACAAAAATAATAAAGAGGTATGCTACATACCTCTTTATTTTTTTTTGTTGTCTAAATCGAAGAAGAAGTGACCAGGCACTTCTTCTTCGATTGGGGAGTTATTAGGGGAAGTTGCATATTTATCAAGCGGAAATGTTTTACTTAATGGCGGAGGTGATTGGCCTCCGCCAACATTTTTTACACTAACCCCGGTATTGCATTAGTAGTCGAAAGACTCCAGGTCAATATCCAGGGCGGAAGTGTCAGCATCAGCAATAATGTTAGCCGCACACCCGACATTGGGTACAACGTTTCTGAGATACCAGCGGGTAGCTTCCACTTTTCCTTTATAGAATTTATAATCAAAATGGTCGGGACCCAGCTCAGACATCTTTTGCAGGCAAATCAGGGCTTGATCCAGCAACAGATGCCCGGCATGGAGCTGAGCGGTAGCAGTTAGTACCCGGCGAGAAAAGACCGGAATCAGGGAAGGATTACTGCCCTTCCATTCGTTAAGGGTAGCACGAATTTTATCATAGGCTTCCAGAGCCTGGCCTAGATTAAGGAATTCCTTCTTAAGGCCAGCCGTATCTTTGTTGGCAGCACAGAACTCCTTTATTTCTTGAATGAATGCAGCAAAGGCAGCGCCTTTGGCCATACCCATCTTACGGCCTACCAGATCGAGGGATTGGATAAAGTTGGTACCCTCCCATATGGAATAAATCTTAATATCACGGGCAATTTGAGCTACCGGGTATTCTTCGCAGAATCCATATCCACCATAAGCCTGAATGGCTTCACCACAGAGCCACCAGCCTTCATCACTGGGATAAGCCTTACATAATGGGGTTACAATTTCTACGTACGTCCGGGCTTTCTGCCTTTCCTCCGGATTGGGGTCATGTTCCCGAATATCAAAATTAAACAGGGCTTTCATTAGCATGGCACGGGTAGCTTCCATATGAGCTTTGCCCATAATCAGGGTGCGACGGATATCCTCGTGATTAATAATGCTCACTCTATCGCCTCGAGGATCGGTGAAGGGACGTCCCTGTACCCTGTCCTTGGCGTAGTCACGAGTATTATAGAACGCATTGGCAGTACAGCAGTGAGCCATATGACCGGTTTCCAGACGGGCTAGATTCATCATCTGGAACATTTGAGCCATACCTTCACCTTTACCGTCGTTTTCCAGCGGATTCTTACCCATCAACCAGCCCCGGCAAGTTCCGTTGTCGCCAAACGACAGTGAAGCGGTACAGGAGCCATATTGGCCCAGTTTATGTTCCACCCCGGTGGTAATTACATCATTATCGCTCAAGCTGCCATCTTCATTAACCCAGAACTTGGGTACAATAAACAAAGAAATGCCAGCCGTTCCTGGCCTGGCACCTTCAACCCGGGCCAGGTAGAGGTGAATAATATTATCGGTAAAATCGTTGTCTCCACCAGTAATAAAAATCTTTTGGCCTTTAATTTTAAAGATACGAGGGTCATCGGTGGGGTAAGCCTTGGACAGGATGTCACCTACATCCGACCCGGCACTGGGCTCGGTTAAACACATGGTACCCGCCCAGGTTCCATCCATCATATTGGGTAGAAAAATCTCTTTCAGTTTATTATCAGCAAAACTTTGAATCAAGTCTGCAGCTCCACTGGTCAGCATGATATAGGGATAGAAGGCCGGGTTGGCCGCGCAGAGCAATTCATTAACCGCCCCACTTAATACATGGGGCATGATCATGGCATCCTCTGATTTATCAATATTACTGGTACCCCAGCCTTCCGATTGCAGCTTATGGAATAAAGGCCCAAAGCTTTTAGGAAGTATTACCTCACCATCTACCAGTTTTACCGGGTTCTGGTTACCATCCTCATTGGTTGGTTCCACCATCTCCTTGGCCATTTTCAATATCGGAGCCAGGAAAGGCTTTACATCGTCTTTCGAATAATAGTCCTTAAACTGATCGTAGTCGAATACTTTTTCGCTGGGGAGCCATTCCTGAACGATGAACTCCAGGTCTCTAGTATTTAAATAGGCGAAATTGGCAGCCATTAGATTCCCTCCAATCATTGTAAATTGTTTACTACTGCCTGAGTTGGCATAAAATCTTCCCCTTAATGTTTTGTCTATATCTCTAACATAACTGGTACTTCAATAATTACTATATGTCTCTGGTCCAGAGTGAAGCCAGTGCCGGTCCGGTACCTACGCAAAGTGAGGCGCCGCCAATGGTCTTACCCTGTCTTTCCAGTTCATAATACAGGGAGACTATAATT
>JAQUGU010000051.1 GCA_028683995.1 Syntrophomonadaceae bacterium
ACGGGCATTTTCTCCTTTCTAACTTGATTAAGAAAAGCATCCTGAAGATTCATCTGATTTTTACTCATTAAGGTTAAAGACCTCCATTCGATTAAATGTACACTACTAAAGTAAATTCTACACTGCTGTTAATCTTCCTTCAATATAAGATGAAATATTTTCTAGTAATAAAGTTTCATTACTATATTCTCCCGGGTTTATCCAATGTATTCTGGAATCCTTCCTGAACCAGGTTAACTGCCTTTTGGCATAGCGCCTGGTCTCGCGCTTAATCTCATCTATCATTTCCTTTTCACTTAGAAATCCCTCCAGATAACAAAACACCTGCTTATAACCCAGGGCCTGCATGGAATTGTGATTAAGATTATACCCCTTATCCCGCAAAAGCGTAACCTCTTTTATTAAACCACCGGTCAGCATTTGCTCCACTCTGAGGTTAATTCTCTGGTATAGCTGCTCTCGCTCCAGGTATAAACCGACTACAGCGAGCTGGTAGGTGTGCTGGGATTTAGTTTGTAATGCCGAAAACGGTTGATCGGTTAGCTGGTAGACTTCAATAGCTCGAACTATGCGTTTCTGGTCATTGAGGCTGATGGTAGCAGCATAATCGGGGTCAATGGACTGTAAATAGTTGTAGGCATATTCCAGTCCCTTTTCTTTTATTATAGTGTTCCATTGGCGGCGTATTTTTTGATGTGATTCCAGGGGATAAAAGGTATAATCATCGACCAGAGCCTGGTAATAGAGGCCAGTCCCGCCAACCAGCAGGGGTAATCGCTCTTTTTGGTTTAACTCCTGGATTATACTCTTGGCCTGCTCCTGAAACCGGGCCACACTATATTCATCATCTGGCTCTACTACATCAATCAGGTGATGGACTATGCCGTTTTGTTCTTCAGGACTGGCCTTGGCCGTGCCGATATCCAGGCCACGGTAAATCTGCATGGAATCACAGGAAATAATCTCAGCATTTAGCCTTTTGGCTACATCAATGGCTATTCGAGTTTTCCCTACTGCTGTCGGCCCAACGATAGCTGCCAGTTTGTTCAAATAATCAACTCCAGAACAAAAAATAGACGCGGACATCGCGGATTCTTCAGGGAACTACGTGGCTTCATTAAGGATTATAATATACAATTCAGCATTCAATCATTTTTAACTCAGATTAATAGATTTACCATTATTGATTGCCAGACAATTATATTATTTTATTGTATCTACTGCGCATATGACCACATTCAATTGAGTGGGTTTGTATCTTAATCATATAAAAACACTCCGCGTAATCCTTATAAAATCCGCGTATTCCGCGTCTTATTATCCTACCCGGATTACGCCGAACGCTATTTTGCGGTGTTTTCCGCTGATGATGGTGGAGCAGCCCAGGCGTTGTAGTTCAGTTCCTTCGGCCCGCTCTTTGATAACCACCCGTTTTTGGGCTACCCGGCAGGCTTGTTCAATTGCTGCCAAATCAAGGGGAAGAGGATTAGCCAGGCTGCGTAATGGCGATATAGCCTGGCTTTTTAACAGCGGTTGTCTGAACATGGGGTCAAAATAAACTATGTCAAAACTCTTATTAGCCAGGCCGGCTAAGAATTCATAATGCTCACTATTAATTACCTTGATTCGATTTACCGCTTCATTTAACCAACTCATCTGCGAATTATATAGCTTCATACCCCATTTCACTACCGGGGCAATAGCAGTGGAAGATTCCAGGCCTACCACAGTTCCGTGGGGGGTAAAATACGAAGCTACAATAGCATCAGCGCCCAGTCCCAGGGTACAATCCAGTAACTTGTCCCCATTTTCAATTCCACAGGCGTTGACAAAAGGGTCATCCGTCCCTTGTTTGCGATAGGCGGCTAGACGATTTTTAGCCATACTGGGGTGGAAAAAGAACTTATCTCCTTGACTGTATAATACCGGCCCTTCATTAGACCAGACTACCACGCCATCAGCCTGGTTTTCCTGTTGTAAAACCTCCAGGCTGCGGCGGTTGCGGGGAATATAAGGGAAGCCGCTTTCGGCCAAAAATTCATTAAAGGTGGTATAGTCTTTTAAACCTGATTGCGGAGTAGTCGCAATTATATGCATTTCAACCCTCATATTCCTTGTAAAGAGAAATAAACATCGTAATACCTAAAATTAGTGGTCGGCTGGGCAGACACATGGGTCTGCCCCTACAGTGGAATCTGCGTAATCATAATGAATCTGCGTTAATCGGCTCCATTAATAGCGACCGATAGGGAGCATCAGTGTGCCCTTTGGTGCTTCTAATTATTCAGTCGGATGCATATTTATTACTTTTTACAGTCGGACAAAATTGGTTTAAGTTATAAAAAATCCGCGTAAATCCTTACTAATCCGCGTTATCCGCGTCCGATTTTCAAACTACCTCTTAAACAAGCGGTCCAGTTCAGCATGGCTCATCTTTATGATTGTAGGTCGGCCATGGGGGCAATTTTTATAATCTTCGCTACTTAGTAGCTTTGTTATAATTATTTCCATTTCCTGCAAGTATAATCCTTCCCCGGCCTTAATCGCCTTTTTACAGGCCAGGGTTTTGATAGCTTCTTCCTTGATATCCGGCAGGGTATTATCCTGCCATAGTTCTAGAAGTTCATTAACTAGCTCTAACTCCTGCCCAGGAACATCGCCCGGGGTTGCTCTTATTAGAGCGGTGTCAGGAGAAATAACATCTAGCTCAACCCCCAGGTCAGCGAAGAAATCATTATGATTTTCAATAATATTTATTTGCTGGGGAGAAAGCTCCAGAGCCAGCGGAACTGCCAGGGGCTGGGTCACTTCCTTCCCGGTGTTATACATTTCTTTAAGATGATTATACATAATGCGCTCGTGGGCGGCATGCTGGTCCACCAGGTAAAGGGCCTGATTCATTTCCAGCAGTATATAGGAGTTCAGACACTGGCCGATAATCCTGAACTCCCCTGCCGCCGACTCCCCTTCTTGTGGTTCTGTTCTTCGCTCACTGAGGAGCTGCAACGGGACTGTGCCCGAACTCGGTAAAACATCAAAATCAAAACCCATACCCGTTTCATATACTGCCCGATTATGATGCTGCAATTGGGAAACAGGTGGATATGAATCCTGTTTTAGCGGCGAGTAATTCAAAGGACGAAAATCTACCTGTTCCAGGGCCTCTTTTAAAACTGCATAAACGATTCTAAATACCGATTTCTCGTCCTTAAATCGCACTTCGTTTTTCTGCGGGTGTACATTAACATCAACACTATCTGGAGGTATTTTTAGAGACAAAATAATTGCCGGTTGTTCCCGGGAAAGCAGAAAACCCTGGTAAGCCTGGTCTACCGCTTTAAATAGAAGTACACTGCGTACCGGGCGATGATTAACAAAAAAATACTGATTCTTACGGTTGGTTCGCCTCAGCTCTGGAGTAGATATCAGGCCCTCAATAGTATACTGCTCCCCCATGTAAGCCACATCAATTAGATAGCTGGCGAAATCCCGACCATAGACACAGAGAACCGTATCCTTAAGACTTCCATTCCCGGGAGTTTTAAAAAACTGCTTTTTATCATTACTGAAACTAAAGGAAATATCAGGGCGGGACAGGGCATATTTACGCAGTAAATCATAAACATGGTTGCCTTCAGTTACCGCCGATTTCAGAAAGCTCCGCCGCGCCGGGGTATTAAAGAATAAATCGCTGACTACTATTCTGGTGCCCACCGGGCCGGGACGGTTTTCTGCTTTAAGAAAACGTCCCCCTTCCAGTGAAGCGAATGCCCCAACACTACCTTCTTTTTGGCTATACAGGTCAATACGTGATACTGAGGCAATGCTGGGCAGTGCTTCTCCGCGAAAACCCATGGTATTAATATTGAACAAATCTTCTAGCGAGGAAATTTTGCTGGTGGCATGCCGTTGAAAAGCCAGCGGAATATCTTCGGCTTCCATACCCTGGCCATTATCCTCCACCTCTATTCTGTCTATTCCACCCCGGTTGATATTAACTGCAATAATGGTGGCAGAGGCATCGATGGAGTTTTCAATTAATTCCTTAACTACTGAAGCCGGCCTTTCGATAACCTCTCCGGCCGCAATTTTATTTATAAGATTGTCGTCCAGGGGTTTAATGGACATACTACAATACCATCTCCACATCTTTTTTGATATCTATGCTACGACAGTCGTTATTAACTCGATCCTGTAAATAGACCAGGTCATAGCGGTCATTCTTTGACATATCGGTGTAACAGGAACGAGCCTCGGCCTGGCAGCTGGCACAGGCATTGGCCGGTATGGATACACAGTAAACCCGGTAGTGATAACCATTACGGTGCTGGGCGGTGGATTCAATCAGCCTGAAACCCGAACAGTCCGGACAGAGTCGTAGTTGTATACTCTGATCCTCGTGAATGTAATCGGTGTCATAGAAAATCTGTTTGTGAACATGGTGGAAGCGTTCCCTGGTTTTGCGGTTTCGGGCTATTTGCTCCTCCCGCTGGCGAAAAACCTGCAGTTGTTGCTTGACCATTTTATCAATGTATTCCAGGTTGGCGGGGTTTTCCCGCATACGCTCAGGGACATAGTCAGGTTCTCTTAAATTACTATAATCTATACCAGCCATGGCCATAATCAAGCCCATGTTGACATAGGGCAAAGCTGTTTGCACGGAGTAGCCCCCCTCCAGAACAGCTATGTCTGGAGCTAATATCTCATTTAATCGGGCATATCCTTGAGCACTGAAACGCATATCGGCCAGGGGGTCGCTATAATGGTTATCTTGACCTGCGGAGTTTACAATCAGCTCGGGCTTAAATTCCTCCAGCAGGGGCATTATCAGTTTCTCCAGCGCATACAGTATGCCGGTATCCGTAGTTCGTGGTGCCAGTGGTAAATTTATAGTAGTGCCGTAAGCCAGAGGGCCTCCCAATTCCTCCATATGGCCGGAACCAGGATAAAGAGTACGACCATCCTGATGGAAAGAGATAAACAGTACATCCGGGTCATTATAATAAATTTCCTGGGTACCATCGCCATGATGAACATCGGTATCCACAATAGCTACCTTTTTGATTCCATATTTTTGGCGCACGTATTCTATCATAATAGCCTCATTGTTTATGTTGCAAAATCCGCGATTCCCATGACTAACGGACATGGAATGGTGCCCGGGGGGACGGATAATGGCAAACCCATTCTTGATTTCCCCTTGCATATAGGCATCGGCTATACGTAGAGCTGAACCGGCAGATACCAAATGGGCTTCGGTAATCTGAGCTTCTACATCGGGAACACAGAAATGCACCCGGGCGATATCCCTGGCAGTGGCCAGTCCGGGCTGGTATTCCTTGATTTGCGGTAAATCCATAATCCCTTCTTCAAATATCTGGTCGCGGGTATAGAGCAAGCGTTCCTCTCTTTCCGGATGAGTTGGGCTAATAGCCCAGTCAAAAGCGGGAAAAAATAATATACCGGTTGGTTTCATGCCTTCACCCCCTTGAATTCTTCAATGAAACCAGGGGTAACTTGTATTCCAACATCAAATAGTTTACCAGTCCGATCCCAGCCCCCGATCATGTTAAATTGCTCTTCCATAAAAAAACTGGATTCGTTGGTATAGCTGGCCATACCTCTTTCTTTACCCACTTCTTGCAGGTGGTTTCTGGCCATTTGGCGGGCGTCTTCCAGTTGAAAGTTACGGGGGTTTTCCAGGCTGCCCCGGACTCCGCCCGGATCCAGAGTGTAGATTTTGGTCTGGGTGTCAACGTGCAGGTTTACCACCAGTGTGGGCCTGGCCACAGCGGCCCCCAGGGCATTGGCCACATCTGCATACTGGTGAATAAAGTAATTCACCTGCATGGTGTCTGCCAGCTCAGGGATTATGGTGCGTGAGGCCGCACCGATACCGATTATTTGCTCCAGGGTGAATTTACGTTTATTAATTACTTCCCAAACTTTATAAGCAGGTTCATTCTCCCATTCCTTAAACATGCTGGTGATGGCATCTCCTAAGCGGTTAACAACAATAGCAACAACTGCTGCACCCAATTCTTCCTTGCTCATCGCCCTGCCTGCCAGTTGCTCCAGGGCAGTTGCGGAAAGCTCTGGATTACCAATATTAAGGTTAAACTTGCAGTTGAAGGCGTCAGTTACAGTTGCGCTCCTACCCCCAAAACAGGCGGCTACATCCCGGCGGTAAGCTTCTACTTCTACCTGCCCGGCATTTACGGTAATGCTGCTATCTCCCCCCAGGGCTATAGAGCGTACCGCAAAAGCATTTACATGAGTATAACGCTGGTTGATGCTGGCCCCTTTGGAAGCGTAAAGGGGTACCCCATCTATCAGCAGAGCGATATCGGTAGTTGTACCCCCGATATCCAGTACCACCGCATTCATACCTTCCTGGGCCAGAGCCAGTGCGCCCATAGTACTGGCAGCAGGTCCGGAAAAAACGGTTTCACAGGGCATATCCCGGGAAATATCGAGAGCCAGCGTGCCCCCATCAGCTTTGAGGATATGCACCTCGCAGTCCAGTCCTCTTTCTGCCAGGGCCTTATCAATTTCATCTACAAAGTGATTCCATTCCTTACTGGTCATCGCGGTGTAATAAGCGGTAGTTGCCCGGCGGGGAAAGTTGAGCTTACCCGAAATTTGGGAACCCGTGATTACAGATAACTGCGGGTAATTTTTGATAATATAATCACGGACCTGTTTTTCCAGGTTATCATTGCGGTTACCAAACTTGGATACAATGGCTACCCGCTTAATTCCTGCAGCCACAATGTTATCACAAACCCCGGCCAGTTCATTTTCCTTCAGCTGGTCTATCTCCCGCCCCCGAAAATCAATACCTCCTTTGAGGAAAAAGGTATCGTCACTAATATCATAAGCATCAGCCGGAAGACCATAACCTGGAATTAATAATAGAGCCGTTCTTTCCCCTTTCCCGGTAGCCAGCAGGTTGGTTACCACCGTTGTACTCAGAACTATGCGGGAAATATCCGATTTATCCTGCTGCAGCAGTAGGTTATCCAGCACCTGTAAAACAGTTGACTTAATATCATTATCATCAGTAGGGACTTTGGTGGTGGCAATAACCTTACTCTGGTTAAAAACCACCCCGTCGGTATAGGTACCACCAACATCAATTCCAATCAACAAGATTCCTCACCTCCACATTATATTTTACCCATAGGCAATATTTAACATCTATTTCCGTTCTTTCCAGCGATAAAGCAGATTAAGAGCCTCCCGCGGGCTTAAACTATCCAGGTTTAGTTGTTCCAATTCCTCCAACCAGGGATTTTCTTCGGGAAACAAAGGTAGTTGAACTAGAGATTCTTTCATCTCTACCGGTGTTTTCTCCAAATCGCTCAATATTTCCCCAGCCCTTTTAACTACGATATCCGGCACTCCTGCCAATGCTGCCACCTGTACCCCATAACTACGGTCAGCTTTACCCGGGAGTACCTTTTTCAGGAATACTACGGTATCGCCACTTTCCATGACGGAAACGGAAAGGTTAAATATACCCGGAAAATTATCGCTAAGTGAGGTTAGTTCATGGTAATGGGTGGCAAATAAAGAACGTGCTCCTATCTTATCATGGATATATTCGCTTACTGCCCGGGCAATGCTAAGGCCATCATAGGTACTGGTACCACGGCCGATTTCATCCAGTATTATCAGGCTGTCAGAAGTTGCATTATTCAATATGTTACCTACTTCTACCATTTCCACCATAAAGGTACTTTGCCCGGCGGCCAAATCGTCAGTTGCTCCTACCCGGGTAAATATTTTATCAGCTATACCGATATGGGCCACATCTGCCGGTACGAATGAACCCATCTGGGCCATGATTACGAGCAGAGCAGCTTGTCGCATATAGGTACTTTTCCCCCCCATATTGGGACCGGTTATAATAGCAAAACGATTATCACTGTCATTTAGCTTGAGATCATTAGGTATAAAACGACTATCCTGCAGGTTTTTTTCCACTACCGGATGACGCCCACCCCTGATTTCTATTACCCCGCTGTTATCCACCTGCGGACGCTGGTAATCATTCAGGTAAGCTACTTCCGCCAGAGAGGCAAATACATCCAGCATGGCAAGTTTGCCGGCACTGTCCTGGATGCGTTCCAGGTGCTGGCAGAGGTTCTCCCGTATTTCGATAAAAACTTGCTGCTCCAGAGTATAAAGTTTTTCCCTGGCTCCCAGAATCTTTTCCTCATATTGCTTTAATTCATCGGTAATATAACGTTCAGTATTGACCAGAGTTTGCTTACGAACATACTCCGGGGGAACCAGATGCAGATTGGATTTGCTGATTTCTATGTAATAACCAAATACCTTGTTATAACTTACTTTAAGATACTTTATTCCGGTTCGCTCCTTTTCCCGGCCTTCATAATTTATTAACCAACTGGAGCCATCCCGGGATAATTGTTTTAATTCGTCTATTTCCGGTTGAAATCCATCCTTAATTATATTTCCTTCCCTGATTCCGGGTGGGGCCGCTTCATCAATGGATTCTTCTATTATTCCGTAAACATCCTGCAGATGGTCCATTCCAGCCAGGTGCGATAATAGTTGTGAGCCCGCCTGTTGCAGCACCTCTTTACTTTTGGCCAAAGAATCAATGGAATATTTCAGAGCCAGCAAATCACGGGGATTAGCAATCTCGCCCCCTATTTTGGCGGCTAATCTTTCCAAATCATAGACCCCATTCAGAATTTCCCTGATTTCACTTCTTAAAGCCAGGTCTTCCTTAAGTTCCTGAACTGCATCCAATCGCGTATTAATTTTAACTATGTCTTTCAGGGGTTGTTCTATCCACCTTTTCAGGTTCCTTTTACCCATAGCAGTGCAGCATTGATCCAGAATACCCAATAAAGACCCTTCCCGCCGAGCTTCGCGCAAGCTGGAGCTCAACTCCAGGTTTCTGCGGGTGGTATGATCCATTTCCAGGCAGGCATCATTGCTATATACTGAAAGACTACGCAGGTGTTTTAAAACACTCTTCTGAGTTTCCTGGAGAAAAAGGATAATTGCTGCGGCAGCCTCGATTCCGGCTGTATATCCTTTTAACCCAAAGCCCTCCAGGGAAGCTACCTGGAAGTGCTCCGCTAATATTCCCAGCGCATTTTTAAGGTTTAAGGCCCTCTCGTCTATGGCACTGATAACCATGCGACCTTCAGGCTTATTCAACCATTCCCGGGTAAAGCTATCATATTCCGCCAGCAAACACTCGGCTGGAGCCAGGCGCAGCAGTTCATTTATTACCTGATGACTTACTGCGGGGTGAGCTATTTCGCAAACCTTGAATTCTCCAGTAGATATATCAGTATAGGCAAACCCGGTCAAATTTCGTTCTTCTACAATGGCCACCAGGTAATTATTTTTATTCTCCTCCAGCAGATTGTCTTCAATTACCGTACCCGGGGTAATAATACGTATAACTTCCCGCTGAACAATTCCTTTGGCCTCCCGGGGATCTTCTACCTGCTCACAGATGGCTATTTTATGCCCTCGACTTATCAAGCGAGAGACATAATTATTCATGGCATGATAAGGTATACCACACATAGGTACTTTACCATCCCCGCCGTCCCTGGCGGTCAGTACTATATCCAGTTCCCGGGAGGCTAACTGGGCATCTTCAAAAAACATTTCATAAAAATCTCCCAGGCGAAAGAAGAGAATGGCATCCCGGTGCTGCTCTTT
>JAQUGU010000052.1 GCA_028683995.1 Syntrophomonadaceae bacterium
AACCACCTATAAATATTACCTTTAATTTTAGCATACCTCGGGTTGAGGTTAAACCGGAAAATACTTAGTTATGAATAAGTACTGATAATATGGTTTTCTTGGAAATAGCGCCCGATGATAAAGTCTAGATTGCTGTCTGCTATCAGTCTACCATAGCTGTCATATTCCATCACCTTTATAATCATCCCGCTGCTGTCAGTGATAATTTTGGGACTGCCCAGGTTGTCACAGGCTGCGTAATAGTTCTGCCCGTCGCGTTTAATACACTGGAGGATGCCGGTGGGGTCATAGCAGTATTCATCGATTTGTCCGTCTGGTCGGCGTACGGCAGTTATTTCATAATCATTTTCGGGGTTGCCGTAGAGGTATTCAATCGTCCCGTTTTCATCTGCTCGGGCAGTACGGCGGGCGGTTCCATCGTAATTGTAGGTGGTTTGCTGGCCGTCACTGCTGGTGCTTAGCAGTTCTCCCACAGCGCTGTAAACATAACTCTTGTCCCCGATTGTCTGCAGGAAACCGTCCTGGTCAAACTGGTAGGCGGTATCTCCTATGCTTTGCAAGCGGTCTTCCTGGTCGTAGCTTGCGGTTTGTTCCTATCCGGCTACACTGGCTGAGGTTCGATTGCCGTTTTGGTTATATTGATAGCTCTCATAGGGCTGGCCGTCACGGCTTACTGCCTGCAGCTGGCCGTTGCTGTCATAGCTGTAGCTGTAACTGTGGTGTTCTTGTCCGCAGGTTTCTGTTTTATTCTGGATATGGCCGGTTTGATCGTAGCTTAGTTCTAAATGATAGATGGTTTGTCCGTTGACAGTTACGTTCTTGTGAGACAGTTGGCCGTAATTGTTGTACCGGAAGGTGGTTGCCAAACTGCCGTCGCTGATTTCACTGACGCTGCCGGCGGGTCCGTTCCTTTGAATATTAAATGGACCATCGGCTATGAGCAAATTATCATTATCATATTTTAGAACTGCTTCTGTACCCTGGTTCAAAGTAACTCCGGTCAGGAGAAAATCATTGTTGTAGCGATAATTGAATTTATTTTCATTATACTCATAGCTGGTTATATTCCCCAACCTATCAGTAACCGTTTGCAGACGATCCAGTTGATCATAGGTATAGGTCGTTACCCGGTCTCCCTGCCTGACTTCCCGTAAGAGATCTTTACGTGTATCCGTATAATACTCATAATAAATGGGTTCCATTCCGGTAGTTTCGCGTTTTACAACCCGGTCGCGGTTATTGCGGTGTTCAGTGAATTCACGGCCTTCTGGTGATTTAGTTGTCATGGTAATATAATCGTTAGGGTTCTCTGCTGTTTTTCTGTAGCTGGTGGTGCTGATTTTATCATTTACGGCTGAGGTTATGGTCATACTTTGTACTGACGTAGGATCACTCTGGTTTTGCAAGTGAACTTCAAGATCGTAACGGTTATTCTTCACCAGACCTTCGGGGGTGGTTATAGATGATTTTTTAATTCGGGGAGCAGCCATCCCCCAGCGGGGATCAGGTCCCTCATGAGACGTAACGATGGTCCCGTCTTCAGAGATTTCAATAATGCTTCCCGAGGTTGTCTTTCTGATTCTATTGGTCGCTCCTGAGCTGGATATGACTGTCGATACTTTGTCTCCATCGGCCATTTCTTCTGATCGGGATGTACTGTTCTTCCACATGGCAGTTTTAGTAACTACCTCGTACATTCTGCTTTCACTGCGACCATTTAAGAATATGAAAGCTCCATCAGGCTGCTGGGATTTTTCCAACCTGCCCTGCTGGTTATATTCATATGAATACCGGTGCTCGTTTTTATCATAAAATGAAGTCATCAAGCCATTGTCATAATTAAAGGAGGTCGTATATCCCATGGGGTCTTGGATACTGCTGATATAGCCTTCGGAATCAAGCTCCAGATTGGTTTCCTGTTTATAGCCATCGATTGTGATGCTGCCTGTTTGACGCTGCAGCTCAGTGATTTTTCCATCCCGGTCAATAATTTGGAAGAGGCCTTGTTCATTATAGATAAATTCGTATTTCTTAATGCCGCTGATAGCATCATAGGTAGACAAATGCCGGCCCTGACCGTTAAAGGAGTATATCTCCCCGCCATCTGGTGAAGGGACATGATAGGCTCCATCCATCGCAGGAAAGTCAACCAGTTTTATGCTTCTCAGATTGTCACCATACTCAGGTTGAGCCACATAAAGCGTGGAGTCAGGCGAAACATCTATACCATAGGGTAATAATATGCTCCCAGCCGTAGCAGGACCACCATCACCCGCATCGGTATTATAATTGCTCCACTCTCCGAAAGATAGCTTTCCAGCAACGGTGTGAATTGTACCATCTGCTTCAACCTGGCGTACCCGCCCCAGAATTAAATCATCAAAAAGGAAACTCCCATCATCTAATACTTTAAGATCGACGGGAAGCATTACTGTTGCATTAACCGCAGGTCCTCCATCACCGATAGGCTCCACATAATTATAAGCAGTACCGAATTCGCCAGCAACTGTTTCAATAATTCCGTCGGGCCTAATCCGGCGAACACAACCACAATAAGCGTAACCCATTGATGTCTCAG
This sequence comes from Syntrophomonadaceae bacterium, assembly GCA_028683995.1. Taxonomy (GTDB): domain Bacteria; phylum Bacillota; class Syntrophomonadia; order Syntrophomonadales; family Syntrophomonadaceae; genus UBA4844. The sequence continues at coordinate 2,579 of JAQUGU010000052.1, forward strand.
TAAAATAAATGCTACCGTCTGGAGCCACGTCTATTCCTGCCGGGTGATAAACACTCGCCTCTCGGGCCGTCCCTCCGTCGCCAGTATGTGCTTCCATGCCGTTTCCCGCGACTGTTGATATAATTCCATCAGGTCCCACCCGACGAATTCTGCAGCCTGCTATCTCAGAGATATAAACGCTTCCATCCGAGGCAGCAGATACAGCAATAGGATTTATGATTCCTGCGCTGCTGGCCAGTCCACCATCTCCGCTAAAGGTTGCCTCACCATTGCCCGCTAGCGTGCTAATGATTCCGTTACGATCGACCTTTCTCACCCGGTTATTATTAAAATCAGGCAATAACAAAGAACCATCCGGGGCCAGATCCATAAATGCCGGCTTGTTTAAGCTGGCACCAATAGCGGGCCCATCATCCCCGCTGTAACCAGCCGGTCCGGTTCCAGCCAACAGTTCCCAATGATCGGGGAGGGTGCATCGATATATTTGATTGTTCACAGCATCAGAAGCATATATCGTTCCATCGTCATCCACCACAATATCCACGATGTAGTTTCTCCTATTAGCATTTGCCTCCTTGGTAGCCAGAGGCTGGAATGCTGTTTCATCCAACAGAGAAGATAAACCGAGGTTAAAAGGCAGCTTTCGTTGCAATGACATTTTTGATATTTGCGGGGTCGGGTCAGGCGTTGGCGGTTTATAGCCACTACCACCGACGGAGTTGATAATGGAGCCGATTTGTTTAGCGCTGTTTTCAGACCCATAACCCAGATAGAGAGCCTTATTCACTGGATCAAAGAAATGGCAGGGACTTAATGTCCAGCCGCCCAGATTTTGCGCTGCCAGGATAGAAGATTGTGCCTTGAGCATGACCTTCATATTTTGCCAGAGAATGACCTGGCAACGATCAAGATCAGTCGTAATAGGAATGCCCGAAAAATCACCAAATTGACCTGACGGTGATTGATACTGTCCGTCATATACATATCCGATTTTAATTAAGCAATCCCGTGAGCCTATTACTTGACGTCCGTATGCATCCAGACCATCCCAACAAAAATCATAGGTCTGGTTGGGCAAGGGGTCAAAATCAGGCGGGGTAATCTTTTGGCCTGCAACCTGTATTTCCAGGCGAATGGCTTTAAGTGAGGCAGGTACAGTATCTTCACTCAGGGTTATTTTTAATATTGTCTGATAGCCGGGCATACGGTCACTGGAATAATAAAGACTAAACGGGGTTCCGATAACGTCCTTTCCACATAATTATATATAGGACGATCAAAGCTTACCTGGTCGGTACCACTATTCCTGGCCTCATCGACTGAGAAGTCCACGGCATAGGTGTAACCGACGTTGCCGGGAAGTTCAGCCGGCATTGCATTAGGGCCGTTTTCACCCACGGTAATTTCGGTAGCTCGTATGGTGGCAGTGGTCAACGGAGCAGTACTGCCATCCTGTAATTGCATCTGCGCTGATGTACCTGCGGGTATAATAAGGGTAGCCTGACGTTCTCCGTCCTTATCGGCAGATATACTTCCCTGCACCACCTGGCTTTCAATGTTTTCCAGGCTTATAGGACTTGGCTTGGAGTCATAAGCCAACAGTACGACATCGTCCAGGCACTTGATTTGCTCCCATGCGCTTTCAATAACTCTTTGCGCAGTTATATAATTATCTTTTTCAAAAGAAACGGTCAGAAGACCGCCGCCGTTAACCACCAGATCATAGGCCCCATCACTGCGGCTAGTGGTCTCCCCAAATTCGGAGTGGTTGGCAATACTGATTTTTACTCCGGCTAAGCCAATGCCATCACGATCATTTACTTTCCCCCGGATTAAGAAAACCCGGTCTGCTACTATGGTAGCTGGATCGACACCAGTCTGCACCGGATCTTCTCCCTCATAAATGAAACTGGTGGCTTCCTCCAATGAACTGGGATAAACCGGGTCCAGGGCGGGAGCCTCCAGGGTGTCGGTCGAATTATTAAGTGGCTGCATCTGCAATGCGGAAGCTGGATTACCAGACTGGTCACTGATAGGATGGGTACCAGGATTGTAATCAAGATAACAGGACAGGCCTTCTTTAGCTGCAGTTTCCATGCTTACAATAACGCTCTTCTGATTAAGCTCTACTCGCCTGGGAAGCTGGGTCACTTGATCCATATACACGGTGAAATCAGAGACATCGGGTACAGCGTTTGCATCCAGCAGCTCATCGTATAGCAGGCTGATGTTTTGTCCATTGATAACCGCGTCCTGAAGCTGGGGAGGAATAATATCGCCTTCCGTATGGTTATCAACTGGATATGCAGTCAGCGCAGCGGCGAGATGCCCTTCGTGATCCTGGATGGGGTTTTCACCAGGAGTATAGATAATGGTCAAGGTATCTCTTGCTTGAAGAGCTTGATCCATGGAAAGAACAACCTGGTTGCCAGTGATGCTCACTTGCACAGGATTAAAGGGTTCCTGACCAGTCACCGTAATCACAAAGGAGGTAATATCTGGAAGGGGTTCTTCTTTAAGTTCCTGTGAATAGATCAGGGTGATGGTTTGTCCATTGGCACAAGCTGATACAATAACCGGGGCTTGAATTTCGGGAATTGTTTTGTTGACTACCGGCTTTAACACGAGCGGAAGAGCTGGAATGCAGTTTAAATCCCGAATAGGGTTAATTAAGGCAGCGTAAGAGATTTTAACATTATCATCGGGTTCTACTGTATAGGGTAATTGTAGAATTACACTTTTTGTTGTCACATTGATTGTATTGGGATGAATTAATTTATTTCCGTTAATCAGTATCGAATAATTCTGCTTATTGGGAACAGAGTTCTCGTCCAGCATCTCATTGTAGATAAGACTCAAGTTAGGCTCCATCAACGAATACTTCCTCAATGAGGGGAGGAATTAGGTCGGGAGTATGATTCTCAACCAGATAATCATCAAATGCTGCAGCTTTATTACCTGCAAAATCCTCTATTCCTTTATTACCGCTCTGATAGCTTATAGCAACATGATCTCCGGGATTAACCGTATCTGCCAGGTTTATAACCACATTCTTCAAAACCACTACAGCAGATTTGGGTTGAGCTTGAGCCGTACCGTTTACCTTAATTGTAAATAAGCCAGGATCGCGTGTGGGTATGGCTTTTAATAATTCATTAAATTCAAGGGTTAGTAATGTGCCGACAATTTTAGCTTGGTTAAGCTGAGGAGGTTGATTGTCAGCTCCTGTGAAGGCAAAAGCATTGCCAGGTAATCCGACTAATAAACAAAACATAATAAGGATAGCTAACCCCTTGTTGCACCTACGGTATATCATTTGATCAAACCCTCTCCCATAATTATTCCTGTTTAATCAGGTTATTCCATATATTCCTATTTTTTGTTTTATTTTATAATAATTTCTTTTAATTGTAAACATTTTTTATGATTACCCGATAAAGCGGAGATAAGGAGATTAACTCCATTAGCCCACTGAGTAAGGGGTGAAGCGCGAGGGGCGAGGCATGAGCTGTAGGAGCAGACCTCTAAAAGACGTCAATCGTCGGACGGAAGGATTGTAGGGGCAGACCCGTGTGTCTGCCCGACCTGTTACCAAAAAGCCCCATTTGTATTGTAATATTTATATGATATCATTTAGATATAATCTAAATATTAAAATCTAGGAGGTTGATAAATGATGACAGAGATCAAAGCCTGGAAAATGAATGGTTTCGTTGCTCTTTTGCTGGCAGTACTGTTGTTGGCGGCTACCATTTACCTGTTTGTAAAAATGCAAATTGTTGGCGGAATTGTACTTACCATTGTTCTGACACTCGTAATAACTGGTTTTACCATAGTCCAGCCCAATGAGTCAAAAGTAGTAATCTTTTTCGGAAAGTATATTGGCAGTATCCGTGAGGCCGGTTTTTGGTTGAAAGTCCCACTTTCCACTCATCGCAACGTCACCTTACGAGTCTGTAATTTTAACAGCAAAACCCTTAAAGTAAATGATGTGGATGGTAATCCAGTAGAAATTGCTGCAGTAGTTGTATACCGGGTAATAGATTCTGCCAAAGCCTTACTGGAAGTAGACAATTATGAGGAATTCGTAGAAATTCAGAGTGAGACCGCCCTGCGCCATGTTGCCACCAAGTATCCTTATGATGTTTTTGAAGAAAACGGTTATTCATTACGGGGAAATGCTGATGAAGTAGCCCAGGAACTGGCTCGTGAGCTGCAAGAAAGATTGGCAGTTGCAGGGGTAAAGGTAATTGAGGCCCGTTTAACTCACCTGGCCTATGCCACAGAAATAGCCAGTGCTATGCTGCAACGCCAGCAGGCTAATGCTATCATTGCCGCACGCCAGAAGATTGTGGAGGGAGCAGTGGGCATGGCCCAAATGGCAATCGCGCAGCTGGAACAGGAAGGCATAGTAGAACTGGACGAAGAACGTAAGGTGGCCATGATAAATAACCTTATGGTAGCAATCGTATCCGACCGGGGAGCACAACCGATTCTTAACACCGGGAGTCTTTATTAGTGATGGCGGAGAAGAGAAATGACATTAAAAAAGAAGTTTCTATTACGGGTAGACCAGGAGATCTATGACGCCCTGGAGAGATGGGCTAATGATGAATTCCGCAGTGTTAATGCCCATATTGAGTATATATTACGCAATGCCTTGAAAGAGGCGGGGCGACTACCGAAAATTGAAAGCAAGATAGATACAAGAGACGAAAAATAGATAGCTAATATGCTAAAATAATACAGGAGTTGCCGTTTGGCGGTTGGTCACTTTCCCGCGGAGGGGAGGTGATGCCTATGGTTACATATAGTGAATTGTTTCAATTCTGTATGTTAATCATAGGAGTTGTTACCTTGTGTATATTGCACAGAAAATAACAAGACCGCCTTTGTTTAAGGCGGTCTAAACCGTTGAGGACTAACCGCCGTACAAAAAGCGGCAACTCCTTTAGTAATTAAATGATAACATGCTATAATTTTTCCGTCAACAAAAACCCAGCTTACCCCTCACTCCAAGCTACTTGCTTACCGTGATATTTTCTCCAGCGTATTCCAAAAGGAAGGAAAGGAGATATTTACGGCCTCGGCGTTGCCAATAATAGTTTCACCTTCAGCTATCAAGCCGGCAACCGCCAGGCTCATAGCGATACGATGGTCACCATGACTATCTACCCTTACTCCCTGAAGCTGTTGTTCTTTTCCCTTTATGCGAAAACCATCCTCCAGTTCCGCAATAGCCACACCCATTTTCCCCAGTTCGCCGCAGATAGCTGCTATGCGATCGGTTTCTTTTATTCGCAGTTCCCCTGCTTCCCTAACCTCGGACTCCCCTTCAGCTACTGCCATGGCTACTGCCAAAACCGGCAATTCGTCTATCAGTCGCGGAATAATTTCCCCTTCAATTTTTACACCTTTTAGCTGCGAAGCGGTGACAATGATATCAGCCATTTTTTCGCCGCCTATGGTACGCTGGTTTTCCAGCTTAATATTAGCTCCCATTTGCTGCAATACCTCGATAATACCTGTCCGGGTAGGGTTTACACCTATATCACAGATTTTTAATTCGGAACCGGGAACAATAGTAGCTGCTACCAGAAAAAAAGCCGCCGCAGATATATCTCCCGGCACCAGAAATTCCAGAGCAGATAGTTCTTGGCCGGACTGTATCTGAATCCCTAACCCGTCAACCTGGATGGAAGCGCCCATAGCCGCCAGCATATTTTCACTGTGATCCCGGGACTTTTCCGGTTCCCAAATTTCAGTAACTCCATTTGCATTTAATGCTGCCAGCAGAATGGCGGTTTTGACCTGAGCACTGGCTACCGGTGACGAGTAATTTATGCCTTTTAGTTTACCACCCTTAATTGCCAGGGGTGGGTAGTTTCCTCCCTGGCGACCCTGAAGTTCTGCTCCCATTAGCTGCAGGGGTTCTATTACCCTTCGCATGGGTCTTTGGTTTAAAGAATGATCACCAGTCAGTACTGAGAAAAAGGGCTGGGCCGATAGTACACCGGTCAGTAAACGCATGGTGGTTCCAGAATTACCGCAGTCCAATACTCTATTCGGTTCTTTTAGCCCCTGCAAGCCACCACCCTTAATTACCAGAGTACTATTCCTTTCCTGTATATCTACCCCCAGGTTCTTCATACACCTGCAGGTGGACTGGATATCCTCGGCCGCAAGCAGGTTTTTTATTATACTCTCCCCCCGGGCCAAAGCAGAAAAGATAACCGCCCGATGTGATATAGACTTATCTGCAGCTACGGTTATTTCACCTTTAAGCGGTTTTGCTTTTAAGATAATTTTACTATCCATTTCTTCACCCCTATACTAGTGGTTAAATAACGCAATCACTATTTCACCCAGGCTTTGATGTTTTGAGCTAATAAGGCCTGTACGGCTTGCTCGGCATCTTCTGGTGAAGGTACGCCTAAACGTATGGTTCCTCCATCACCTTCACGGGCACGTAAAATTTCAATATCTACTATATTAATCTTATGCTGATTAAGAATTGAGCCCAGGGAACCAATAATCCCGGGCTGATCCGGTACTATACAAATAAGATCCGAGAAACCTGGCATTAATCCCCGGCGTACCCGGGGTATGAGGTCACGAATGGCTTTGGCTCGGCTTAGTTTCTCATGCATAGCCTGGATATCACCAGCTTGTAAGGCAGACTTAATTTCAGCAAGTTGGGCTATAAATTCGTCCAGTTTATCCAGCAGTATATCTCGGTTGGAAAAGATTATATCTTCCCAAAGTTCCGGGGTTGATGATGCTATACGAGTAGTATCCCGAAACCCCCCGGCAGCCATCATTAAATCTTCCTCCCTGCCACCAGTAAGGTGAACCAGAGCTACCGCCGACAGATGCGGAATATGACTGACTGTAGCCACCAGTTGGTCATGTAGTGACGCTAGCATTACTCTGATACGAGCACCGGTAGCAGATAATAAATCACTTAGAAAAATCAACTGCTGCTGGGGAACGTTATCCTCCGGAGTCAGAACATAAACTGCATTTTCAAACAGGTAGCGATCTGCGCCGTTTATACCTTTTATTTCGGCCCCCGCCATAGGATGCCCACCTACGCAGTATATATTTTCTGGCATATGCTTA